>JAQCGA010000435.1 GCA_027619145.1 bacterium
CCAGTGCATGTTCGATGACAGTGGGGTTGAATGTGGGGCCGCAGACAGCGGCCAGCCGCAGGAACTGGACAACATCCGGGTTCAACTGTTCCAGACGGTGGGCAACGGTTTCGTAGAGTTCAAACGGTGTGTTCGATTCAGTTGGTACCCGGCGTTCACGCCATACACCGGCTTCTTGATAGATGACACCCTGGTCCCGAAAGAGGCGGAGCGCATCCAGAATGATTGACGGGTTGCCGCTGGAGCCGCGATGCAGGCCTCGGCGCAGTTCCTGTGAAAAAAGATTTTTTCGGTATACTGAACGGATCAAGGCGTCTGTGTCTTGAGGGGTAAGACCACCCAGCGTAATTCTTGCTGCACCGCAAGAGCGGTGCAGGTCGTCCAGGAGGGTTTGCACAAAGCAGGGGAGCCCGCCTTCGGCAACGGTGCGGCATGTGGAAAGCATTTGCAGGCGATGTACCCGAGTGCGAGGGGCGAAGTACCGGAAAAACTCCAGGGTGGAAGCATCGGCCAGATGCAGGTCTTCCACAACCAGCAAGGCCGGTCCTTCCGAAGCCAGGAGAAGCAGGGCATGGGCCAGGGTGCGGAACAACGCATCCCGGCCCATCTCTGTATTTACAGGGCGGCCGGTTGTTGCGCCCCGGTGGCCGATTAACTCGGCCAGCTTGGGGTGCTCGGCCAGGCAGTTTTCCAGTCGCACACGAACCGATCGGGGAGATGCCCCGGTTACGGCTTCGAGGAGGGCACCTGCAAACGGGGCATACGGCCCGCCTGCGGGTCTGCATATTCCTGTGCAGACAACATTCTTCCGGCGCTTCGCTCGGGCAATGGCTGCGCGGGTGAGGCGCGTTTTCCCCGAACCGGTAGGCCCTACAAGGAAGAGGAGGGACTGGTTTTTTTCGTAGGTTCGGTCCATCCATTTGTAGAGTGCTTGTTTTTCGGACCGGTGGCCTACAAACGCCTGGGGAGCGCAGGTCTCTCGTACCAGTGCTTCAAAGTCACTGGCTTGAACCCGGGGTTCCATTTACAGGGTATCCAGCAACTGGCGTGTTTGCTCTACGTCGTGGCGGGCACCCAAGGATTCAAATTGATCTCTGGCCGTTTCAAGTGAGGTTTGCGCCAGGCGGGTTTCCTGCCGGGCCGCCTGCAAAATACCCAGCGCTCTGTGTGATTCTGCTTCACCGAGCGGGTTGTCATAACTTTCACACAGGCGCAGGCTTTCTTCCAGCAAACCCTGGGCGGTGATCCACTCCTTTTTTCTTGTGAACATCTGCCCCAGAATTTTGTAGGCCTCAGCCACACCAAGGGGATAGTCGATTTCCTGGAAAATATCTATTGCCCGAGCGCAATACGTAGCGGTAATGGTCATATCCGCCAATTCCAGGTAGACTGCGGCCTTGTTGACATAGTTCATGGCTGACTGCATCAGGTTACCCTGGTCTTGTGAGATTTCCAGAGATTTCTCAAAGGCGTCCAGGGCTTCTGTCCAGCTCTGTTTGGCCGTGTAGCATTTGCCCAGGTTGTGGTAGACGCGGGCGATTGATCCGGGATTGTCGAGCTGTTCGAACAGGGCCAGGCTGTTGCGGTAGTACATGGTGGCCTCGTCAAAGCCTCCGCGGATGGTGGACAGGATGCCCAGGTTCATTGTGGCATCGGCCACGATGTGGGCATCGTCCACGCGTTCCCCAATTTCGAGGGCGGCCTGGTAGGCTTCTGTGGCGGGGCCATACTGGCCACGCTCGAAGTCCACAATGCCTTCGCTGATGCGGCAGCGGGCGATTCCGATTTCGTCGCCGAGCGTTTCGTAGAGTTGGCGACTTTCGCGGATATGGGCCAGGGCTTCGTCCCAGCGGTTGCGTTTGCGCTGTACGCGCCCGCTTTGACGCAGTAAGGCAGCCTGGGCGGCCTGATCGTTCAGAATCCGGGCAATTTCCAGAGATTCCTGGTAAACTGCTACGGCCCGATCAAAGCTGCTGAGGGCTTCGTAGGATTCTCCGATGCCCAGCAAAACCTTCAATTTGTATGCGTCATCTTCATCCAGCCTTACGTTTTTCCGGAATGTTCGTAATACCCGGTCCACGTTCCGGATGGCCTGTGCGGCTGGGAGTTCTTCCCGGCGCACGGCTTCCAGCAAGGCTCTAATTTGAATTTCAATCGATGCGCTGTTCAAGGTGCTTCTCCTTACGCGTGGCAGGCTGTGGTTTCACCGGGCAGCGCCTGTACCTGGTTGGTTCCAGGGCCGCTGCCGGGATGCGGAATCCGTGTTTTTAGAAAAGGATTTCACCTGGGATTCGATCATCCGCCGCCTGTTTCGCCTTCGGGGGGAGTTGTGTCATCGTCGCCGTCGCCGGGAGAGTAAATGGAGAAGTGATGGATGGCCATGGTTACGGTAATCCATCTACCGTGAACCCTAACTTTGTGTTCCACCGGTACAGACTCTCCGTTTTCTTCAATGAGGTATCCTCCCAGCGTTTCAGGGTCTATCCCTTCGGATGGGAAGGTGATTGACAGGGTGCACGCCCGGAGGAACTGAAGCCCTTCTGGGCCGAAATGGATTTGGGCATAAGGACCCTCGCCCACGAGCGTCATCTGAATTGTGGTCGTTTCTTCAAGCGCTCGAGGAGGCACATGGAACCAGGAAAAAGTCTGACCGCTGGCTACGGCGAGAAAGCCTCCCCGGCGTGCCGAAACCCGTTGTTCGGTAGATTCGAAGGTGCGCTGTTCCGCGCGTTTGGCCAGATGGGGTGGGACCAGGGAAATTCCGAAACCGCCTGGAATGTGCTGGGATGGCCCTGCAGCAATACGAGGGTTTGTTCGCACTGCATCTGGGGTTGCTGAAGGACCAGAAGAAGCTGTGGGCAGGTCTGCCTGCGAGCAACCAGAGAACCACAGGATTAGAGCGGAAAACACAAGCCCGGCTGCCTGTGGATATTTCGAAAAAAAAGATTGCATGAATCGTACCTCCTCACAATTGGGTAGATGCCCAAAACCCCGCACGCTTGCATTCGCTTTTCATTCAGTTTGGGGGGCGATTTCTTATTGATGTATAACAAGAATTGTGCCATATGCCATTCATCGACTTAAAAAGCGTGATCTGCCGGGCTCTTGAGGGTTTTTTTTATCTGGTGGCCTGCCGGGAGGTTTGCGGGGAATGTGTGAAAGGCCCAAAATAAAATGGGGCAAATCACCCAGGTGGGTGGTTTGCCCCATTTTGATGGTCCAGAAATGGGTTGAATTGTTTCAGTCGGGGGGAAGCAGGCGGTGTTTTTTCAGGCGGTACCGTAATGTATCACGGGACATGTGCAGGAGTTGGGCGGCACGAGATACGTTGCCTTCTGCCAGTATCAGGGCTTCTTCAATCAGCTTCCGCTCCACATCTTCCAGTGCGATGCCCCACGGGGGGAGGGCAATTCGGATCTCACCCAGGTTGGTAATTTCTACGGCAGGAGGATTGTCTGGCTGACGGAAGGTGGGCTCGCGTGTAACAGGTCCAACGGCGAGGTCTTCGGCTTGAACAAGAGAATCCGGGCTGAGGAGAACGGCCCGTTCTACGAGGTTGCGGAGTTCACGTACGTTTCCTGGCCAATTGTATTGCTGAAGCCAGCGTTCTGCGCTCGGTGCAAAAGTGCAGGGCGTTTTTTTATAGCGATGGCTGTAAATTTCCAGGAAATGCCGTGCGATAAACAGGGCATCTTCTTCACGGTCCCGAAGCGGTGGAAGGTGTATGGGTACAACGTTTAAGCGGTAATACAGGTCTTCTCGAAACCTGCCGGACGCCACTGCGTCTTGCAGGTTTTCGTTGGTAGCTGCAATGAAGCGGATGTCGGTGTTGAGGTCTCGTGTGCCGCCCAGGCGGCGCACGGTTTTGGTTTCCAGGACGTTGAGGATCTTGGCCTGGAGTTCCAGCGGCATCAGGCCGATTTCGTCCAAGAAGACGGTGCCGCCCTCGGTGAGTTCAAGCAACCCACGCTTGCTAATCCGGGCATCTGTAAATGCACCTTTTTCGTAGCCGAAGAGTTCGGCTTCCAGGAGGTTGCCCGGAATGGCCGTGCAGTTGATGGCGACAAATGGTCTGTTTGCATACCCTCCCCGCCGGTGGATTTCTCGGGCAATTACTTCTTTGCCGGTACCACTTTCACCGGTGATGAGGACGGTGGCCGGGGTATCCGCTACTCGGTCAACCAGGCCAAAAACGGCCTGAATTGCTGGGCTTTTGCCCACAATCCGATCCGATCCTGATGGATGGAAATCGGGTGGGGGAACAGCCACTG
>JAQCGA010000436.1 GCA_027619145.1 bacterium
GAGTCTCACCTTTGTATTCCATGCCCAAGATGCAGAAGATAAGTGCGTTGAATACGATATAAAGTGCGGAGGAGCCAATGGCACGGTAGGGCATTTCTCCGTAGCCGCATAGCAGGTCCACCAGTTTCGACCAGGCGCGAAAAAAAGAGAAGAGCGGCAGCTGTTTGCGTTTGACAACCATTTCCCAATAGAAGAAGTCACCTGCGATGTCCCTGGTCCCTGCGGCTTCGTAGCGTTTACAGATGCTGCGGTAGATCTCTTCGGATTCGAGGTACTTGGCCCGGGCTCCGCGCTGGTCTCCGTGTTTTTCCAGGTTTTCGGCTTCCAGATGGTTGCGCAAAATGTATCGGTCGCCCCAGCGGACGCGTTCCAGGTCCGTATCGTTCAGGTTGGCACCCAGCAGGTCTGCACCTTCTAATACAGCTTCTTTGAGATTGGCGTGCTCCAGGTTGGTTTTAAAAAGGCGTGCGCTTTTGAGGTTGATCCCAAAGAGGTGACCGTCTTTGAGGTTGACGCGCGTGAGATTGGCATAAGAAAGGTCGGCTTCGATCAGGTACGCGTCTTCCAGGGAGGCCTGGCCCAGTTCGTAGCCTTCCATGCTTTCGCGGGCACGGGCTTTTTGCTCCAAAAGGGATTTGATGTTTTCGCCGGTTTTAGGGGCATTGCGGTCATGCCAGAAACAGATGTCACTATTGTCCTGCGCAGATTCTTCGCAATGGCGTCCGCTGGGGCCGGTATAGGAACATTGTGGCATGAGTAATGAATCCCAATGTGAGTGTACCGCGTGGTTGCTGAACGGTTTACCGGTGTTGCCGGCCTTTCCAGGCAAAGCCACTCCAGGTACCCGCGAGCCCGATCAGGACAATGTAAACAGGTTGTAAAAGCAGCCATGCGGGCAGGGCGGTGAGCAGGTCGGTGCGCCGAAAGATTTGAATGCCCAGACCTGTTACACAGAGGTCTGCAAGGAGCCGGGCGAGCGCACACATGAGTGGCAATTGCAACGGTGCTCCAAACAGTCCGGCCACCAGAGCGATGGGCAGCAGGAGGTTGGTTAGGAAGACCGTGGCAATGTACGCAAAGAAGGGCGGGTTCAGGTGGTATTGAATTGTCGCGTTGGACGCCCACCGTTTGCGTTGCCGCCAGAATCCGGACGGCGTTTCGCTGCGCCAGGTGCTGACGAATGTGTCCGAGTTCTGAGAAAATACAAAGTGGCCACCGGCTTTGCGCATCAGTTGTAGCAGGAGGACATCGCCTCCGGAGGGGCGGTGAGCCACGGGTTCAAACCCTCCGGCGCGTGTGAAGATGGATTTTCGGTAGGCCAGGTTCTGGCCGGAGGCTGCCAGGGGAAACCCCAGGTTGGCGGCCCCTGCCGATGCGGACATGAGGGCCAGAAAGTCCAGGGCCTGAATTTGTTCGAAAAAGGATAGTGGGCTGTCTGTGCTTTTGAGTTGTGAAAAGCCAATAACGCCATCCACACCGGGTGGAAAACCGGCGACCATACCTGCAACCCAGGTGGGCGGTACGCGGCAATCTGCATCGGTGGTCAGGATGAGTTCGCCGCGGGCTGCGTGGATGCCTACAGACATGGGCCGTTTTTTTGCGGCCATGTGTGGAAACTGCGTGCCCACAGATAGAGCGCGAATGTGGGTATATTGCGTAGCGAACCGGCCTGCAATTTCAGCGGTGCTGTCCTGCGAGTCATCGTCTACAACAAGGACTTCAAAGCGGTCTGGTGCGTAGGTCTGGTTGACCAGGCCAGAGAGGCAGTCTTCAAGGAACGCTTCTTCGTTTCGGGCGGCGACGACCACGGAAACAAACGGGAGATCCTGGCCCACTTGCCGGGAGTTGTCCGGGCAGGGAAGAGAGCTGGATCTGGCAAGCCCAAGTGTGAAGGCAACCGCAGCGCATCCATAGATTGCCGTTGTGAGTAGCAGCGCCCAGTTCAACAGGTCCATAGGGGCTTTCGGGTCTCATGTTGATTGACGATTGGCGCTTTCCGAGCTTGCTTCGGTTTGGGCGCGAACCCGGCTACGGCTTCGTCGGCCAGGGAAAGGAGCGCCGACGCTGATTCGAAGCCTGTCTGTACCCGGGCCAGTGTCGGTTTGACCTTCCACCGAACCAAATTTTCCCAGAATCTGGTTATGGTTGGATTTCTTCGATGTCGTAAAATAAGCCTTTTATGCCTTCGGAACAGTTGTTGCAAATGGGCACGGAGGACCGGTCTTTGAGGATGGCGTTGCGGAAGTCGGCGTAGGGTTTTCCGGTCCAGACCTGGTCGAAGGTTTGTCCGTTGAGCGTATTGCCCAGGCCGTAGTGGGCGTCTTTGTCAAAGCAGCACGGGGAGACGATTCCATCCCAGTTGATGACGGTGCTATACCAGAGGTGACGGCAGGAGTTGGTGATTTTTCCGTTCATTTTGAGGCCGGGTTCGTCGTATTTGTACCGGCTGAATTGTTCATTTTCCGGGAGGAAGGTTTCGGCTTCTTCTTCGGTGTAGACCTGCGCGGTTTTGAGGGAGAGGCGGTCTACGCCCAGGTCTTTGGCCAGGGTTCGGGCGGCGTCGATTTCGGTTTCGTTGTGTTTCATGATGATGAATTGGAGGTGGATGACGGGGTTGTTTGCACCCAGTTCTTTTTTGGTTTTGCTGAGGAGGCGGATGCCGTCCAGAACGCGGTCGAAGTTGCCGCCCACGCGGTATTTTACGTAGCTTTCCGGGGTGACGCCGTCCAGGGATACGATGATTTCGTCCAGACCGGAGGTGACAATGTCGTGGGCGTCTTCGGGGGTGCGGATATAGTGGACGTTGGTGCTGGTGATGGAGGGGACGTTGTGTTTTGTGGCGAGGCGGACCATGTTGGTGAGTTGTTTGTTGATGAAGGGTTCGCCCTGGTTCCAGAGCATGAGGAGGAGCAGGTCCTGGGCCTGTTCTTCGAAGATGCGCTTGAATGCTTCAAATTCCATGGTGCCACGGGGACGGGTGAGGCCGTCGTTGCCGGAAGGGCAGAGGGGGCATTTGAGGTTGCAGATGTTGGTGGGTTCTACCATGAGGATGAAGGGGCGGCCTATGCGGATGTCTCGGCGGAAGAGGCGAGAGAGGGCGTAGGATGTGCCTACTTTGGCCACATTTAAGACGCGACGGGGGGTGAGGATGTGGTGGTAGCGGTTGACGATTTTGGGGAGGAGTTTCAGGGAGATCATAGGGCCTCGGGTGACTGCGAATGGCGATGGTGGAATGCACCCCACCCGTGTTTCGGCAACCCCGTGTTGCCGACTTACTTTTGGCTTCGCCCCAAAAGTAAGCAAAAACGCGCTCGCTCAAACGCCGCGAGGGGCTTCAATTCGGCTCAGTGGAAGACCTCTACATGGGAGGTCCGGGATTTCAGGGGCGTACACGAGGGCGACAGGGGCCCTATCCGAGTACGACATGCGTTCTTCTAGAAATCTTCGGCCCTTCTCCCGCCTGCGGGAGAAGGGCTATTTCCACCGGGAAGGTTTGAGGGTTCCCAGGGCGCTGAAGAGGACGACGTATGGAACGGCGATCAGTTCGAGTAGCGGAAACCATTTGAGGGTGGGCCGGGCCTTGAAGAGGCTGGCGGCCTTCCAGAGGAATCCGATGTCGGCTAAAATTTTGAGTGCCCAGAGAAGCGCGGCAAAGGGTCGGGCTTCCGGATGTAGCCAGGCAGCGAGGATGGCCCCGGCGAGTGTCAGGTGGAATATATATACTGTTCCAGCAAGAATCAAGACCCGAATCCCGTAGTGGATGGCTTTGGATTGGTAGCGGACGTGCCGGTGGAAGAGGCTGTCTTCGTGAACGGCGGAGGGGACGCCTGCGTTTGCATCCGGGTTGAACCGGAGGTTCCAGGGGGTGTGGGATGCGATCTGGCGCATCAGAAGGACGTCGTCTCCACCCCGGATATGGCCGATGGGCGCGAACCCGCCGGCATCGGTGAAGGCGGTACGGCGGTAGGCCAGGTTGCGGCCGGAACAGGAAAGGGGGAATCCGATGCCGAAGCTACCAGCGGCGAGGGCGGATACGACCAGGGCTTGCAGAGAGAGCAGGTTGGACAATCTGTTGGTGCCAGGGAGGAGGGGGGCGTATCCGGCGACCAGGCCAATGCCGGGTTCGAAACAGGATACGGTAGAGGCGACCCAGGTCTGAGGTGGGCGACAGTCTGCGTCTGTGGTGAAGATGAGATCGGATTGTGAGGCCCGGATGCCTGCTTCGAGCGCATTTTTTTTAAGGCAACGGTGGGGGCCATTGGGGG
>JAQCGA010000437.1 GCA_027619145.1 bacterium
TGGACTTCGCGTACAAATTATATTTGTCAGGATGTGGCGCTGGGCACCTCCAGTGCAGGGTACGACTACCCGGATTTTCGAGATTTGCCTCTGGTTGTAGATTTTCCAGAAGGCGGACGCGGGTATCTGGTTGCCAACCCGGTGGGAGACCTGTTCAATTACGCGCACGCAAGCCCACTGCTTTGGGCGGCAGTACAGCGAGAAGGGGAAGCGCTGGGGCTGGTGGTGTATGATTTTCAGGAAGACTACAACAACCTGGAGACTCATTTTATCCTGCCGCCGTCGGATGAGATCTGGATTGGGGACCGCCGTGTAGAACCGAGCCGTGAGGCGATGGTGTGGCTGAAACCGGGGGAAGCTCTGGTATGCCGCAAAGGTACAGCCGCTGTAGGCATCCGCTTTGTCTGGGCGCGAACGGTGAAGAACCGGCCCGCCCCGGTACTGTTTTGTGTGGATGGGGGTACCACACCTGGTTCTGCACGGGTATCGGTGCACCACCAGGTTTTATGGTGTGTTGAAGATCGGGACGCGCCCTGGGCCACGCCGGGAGCTGCCTGCTTTGTACGTGTGGGGAGCAAGTTAGAGGACGATGCTGCTTTCCGTGTGTGGCGGGAATCGTTTAATCAGGCGTCCGTACAGGTGGAAGAAGAGACAATCTCAACCTGGGTCGGTCACAAAGAGATGGTAGGCAAACTAAATTTGCAGACTGGAAATCCTGATGCCGGCGTGGAGATGGGTGTGTTCTGGGCAGGAAATCAGCTGGATTTGTCCAGGTTGGAGCCCCGGCCGCAGCTGTCTTTGCTGGAGGTGAATGGGCGGAAAGTGGGTCGGGTGTTGCTCAAAGACCTGGACCTGGTTCGGAGATACGAAGCTGCGCTGGATCGGACAACCCCGGTGCAGGTTGAGGAGGACAGACCGGTGTACTGGCAGGCCAGCGATGGCCGGGTGTGGGCTCCGATGGAAGTGCGGCCCCATGTATTTGCTTCGGATGGGGATTTTATCTGGTTGCCGGCTCCCGCGTACAACCCAGCCGGGAACGGGCGGAATGTGGATTCGGTGGGGAGTGATGTGGGCAGTGCAACCTGGCGTTTGAACGTTCAGAAAGCTGGTACCTATTATTTGTGGGGCCATGCAGCAGACAATACATTTCTGATGGGGCCGTGGGGGGTGCGCAAGGGAGCCATTGCATTTCTGGTGCGAATTTTTCAGGATCCGGCCTCGCCGTTGTACCTGTCTGAGTGGACACCAGGGGAAGTGATGCGCTGGGCCTGGTCGCCTGTTGTCCTTTCAGAAATGGTGGGCCCGGCTCACCATCAATCAGGCTTGATACCTACAGCCCTGGATCTGCCCGCAGGCGAAATCAAGTTGCAAGTCTGGGCGCTGGAAGCGGAGATTGGAATGGATCGGTGGTTCTTGACAACGGACGCTGAGGTGCGCCCTATGGAAAGACTGGAGCCGGCAAAATCCGCACAGGGAGAAAACGGCTGATGGCGCGAAAGACATGGCCTCTCTCTCCGGGAAAGTTGTGGGTTTGGCTGTTTACGGCGATGTTGCTGCAAGGGTCGATCGCCTGGAGTGCACAACCTTATCAACCTATGTACGGTGACCCACTCCTGGAACCCTGGCGCAGGCAAGATTTCCCCGAGTTGAACGGGCGTGGGGTGCGGTGCATGGCCGAGGGGCGAGACAGCACGATGTGGTTTGGCACAGATGCGGGTGTGGTGCGGTACGATGGGATTCAGTGGACGGAATTTACGCCCCTGGATGGGTTGCTGGGTGCGCCGGTCAATGTACTTTGTGTTGCCAGGGATGGGGGGGTGCTTGCAGGGTCGGATATGGGGATCAGCCGGTTTGCAGATGGGGTCTGGTCACGCGTGTTCCCGGTAGAAGGAGAATTGGCCTGGCCAGTGGACGGCTTGATGGAAGCCCTGAACGGGAGTATTTGGGCTGCAACTGCGTGGGGGGCGGTCCATCTGGGACCGGACGGAGCTGTTCTGTATACAACCGCCCAAACCGCAACCGACCTTGCCCTGGTGGCACCCAGGCTGAGGTTTTCTGTGGTACCCGCACCGGTGCTTCCTGTGCGGAGGTGGCGAGAACAGGCGGGTCTGGGGGTGCGCCTGGCCGAAGGAGGCTATATTGGGATGCGGCGGGACAGTGCACCAATGACGGTGAAGGTTCTGGCCTCCGGCGGCCCAGGTGAGGCCGCGAGGTTGGAAGTAGGAGATCGTATCCTGGAACGCGAACAGCCATTTTCGAGCCGCACGGGCAGGGGAAGCGTTGATTCTCTTACTGTGCTGCGGCCGGGCAAAAAGGATCCGTTCGAAATGGTGATTCCACGGGGTAACGTGGATACGGTGCACCAGGACTTCCAGGTGTATGACGTGTTTCAGGACCGGGATGGTGCAATCTGGTTTGGGTTGGAGCGCGGAGAGTTGGTTCGTTTTACGATGGGAAAAGGGGAAGAGACCTGGAGGCTTTTTACAGCGGCAGACGGCCTGGAAGTGGGTACGCAGCCGCGCATTGGACAGACCCGCGACGGGGTGATCTGGGCCATTTCAAATAACAGTGGACGCGGGGTGAATCGCTTTGATGGAGAAAGGTGGAAGACGTTCAAGCTAAGTGAATACGGTGGGCGGGATATTAACAATGCGTTGCTGGAAACGCGAGATGGGGAATTCTGGATTGCAGGGTATAGTACGCTGCATCGGCTGCGAGACGGAGGGTGGCAGGTATATGGGCCTCCGGAGGTATTGATTCCTCCTACCCGGATCGTGCAGTTGTTGGAAGCCTCAGATCGGGCTGTCTGGATTGTGGGGCTGGGGCAGGGCGTGGTTCGGTGGTCTGCTGGGCAGACGCGCTGGACGACCTATGAAGGGCTCAGTTTTCAGTGTGAGACGCCAGATGGGTCGCTGTGGTTTATTTCCAATGATGACGGGGTGGTACGTTTTACAGGGGACCAATGGGTGCGGTACGGTTCGGAAGATGGCCTGCTGGATACCCCGGTGGCGCTGGTAGTTACGGAAGAAGGAACGGTTTGGGCTGCAGGAAGCCACGCCAGAATTGCTGCCACCGCACGTTTTGAAGGGTCTCGTTGGACGATGTGGACACATCCGAGGGTGTCCTGGGGAATTGACTACCGCGCCTTGTACGCTGCGCCGGATGGTGCGGTATGGTTTGGTGGAACCGGAGAACGTGAGCAGGCAGGCCAGACCGGCGGTGTGCTGAGGTTCAAAGGAGGAGAGTGGGTGCATTTTGGGCAGACGGAGGGGGTACCGGAAAATGTGTATGGTATTGGTCAAACTGCGGACGGATCGGTATGGTTGGGAGGAAGTGGTCTGAGCAGGCTGGATGGAGACACCTGGAAGGCCGTGTCTGAGCCCAAAGAGCTGGTAAGTTCGTGGATCAATGCAGTGTACACAGACCCGGAGGTCGGCACAAACGCCGTATCACTAGTGGACGGCGCATTTTACTACGATGGAGATACGTGGACACGGCACGATATTCACAACGGGTTGGCGGGGAATGTTGTGCACCGGATTCTCCAGACAGATGACAAGTCTGTCTGGGTGCTTACCGCGCGGGGGATGAGCCGGTTTGATGGACAGGCCTGGGTACTGCACAATTTTTTGAGTAATCTGGGGGAGTCCGCTGCGCGGTCGCGGGAAGAATTTCTTTTACAATCCAGAGATGGTGCGCTGTGGGTGAATAGCATTTTTGGCCCCTGGGTGCAGCGTGGAAAACGCGATGCACCGGGAGATCTGCTCGACTATGACCTGAAAACAGTTTGCTACAGGCCGGACAGGCTACCGCCTGAAACCGTTTTGACGGTGCAGTTAGACGAAGTTTCTCAACCGGGCAATACCACGGTGTCCTGGAGCGGTGCTGATCCGTGGAACCAGACGGAGGACCGGAGCCTGCAGTATGCCTGGCGGCTGGACGGTGGGATGTGGTCTTCGTTTTCTTCCAATACCACCACCACATTGCTGGCTTTGCCAGCGGGGTTGCATACGTTTGAGGTGAAGGCGCGGGACCTGGATTTTAACGAAGACCCAACGGCTGCATCGTTCCGGTTTACGGTGGTGCCGCCGGTGTGGCGCCAGCCCTGGTTTGTGGGGACTGTTGTTGTTCTGTTGTTGGGGATTGGGGTGCAGACGGGGCGGGTCATTTTGAGGGACCGCAGGCTGTTCACAGCCAATACCAAGCTGGAAGCACAGAACCGACAGTTGGAGGCGGCGCGAGAGACAGCGGATT
>JAQCGA010000438.1 GCA_027619145.1 bacterium
CTCCAACTCCCTGCGCCTGCGTCGCTTCTCAGCATAATCACAGACAGGCAACCACCCCAGACAGGCGCGAAATCTCGCACCCCTATCTCCCCGCATAATCCAAAATTCCTTGCACAATCCGTTCCGCAGCCTCTTTCCGGTTCTTGTGAAACCGAATCCGGTATGCATCGTTCTTATCGTGCACGTTGTGGGTCTCCACCAGAATTTCTGCCTGCGCCTGGTTATTGCGCAGCACCCACAGGCTTCGCCCCTGAAGCTGAGCCGGCAAATCCGGGCTGTCCAGCGCCTTTTGCATCACCTGCGCAAACTTCTTCGAGTCCCGATCCACCTTTCCCCTGCGCTTCAGATAAATCGACAGTGGCCCCTTCGGCCGCCCCGGACTGTTATCTGCATGAATCGACACAAACAACGTCTTCCCCTTGCGCCCCCCCTTGAAAAACCGGTTGGCAATATGGACGCGTTGTGACAGATTAGCACTTTGAGGACGCACGGACGATGCGTTCTTCCGATTATACGCCTCGTTATTATACACCTCGTTTTGCTCGTGCACAAACGTTACGCTGGCCTTGATATTTTCCCGGATCAAATGGTTGGGGCTCACCACCGTCAGCACCACTTCTGCCCCGTACAGCCGGAGCCGCTCGTACACCCGCAAAGAAATATCGTACACATATTCGTCTTCCACCACGTACACAGAACGGGACAATCCATCAGAATTAGCCACAATGGCACCCGGATCAATCCCTCCGTGCCCTGGATCGATTGCAATCTTCCAGCCCTTCAACGGTAATTTTCCGCCGTAGCGCGTTTGATTTTTCTCAATTTCTGCTTCAAACAACTGTAAAAGTGCTTGAGCCTGCCTGTAGTCCTCTAACGGCGTCGAATTGGAAGATTCAGTATAATTTCGACTTTGCTGGGCGTCCACCTTCGGTTTGGCCCAATAATACGGCCCATTTTCTGCGGGAATTTCCTCAACCTCCGCGGTCCCCAGACGCAACACCTGCCCTGGGTAAACCCGATTGGAACTCAGCCGGTTGATCCGCTTAATCTCCTGCACACTCATCTGGAACGCCTGAGAAATTGACCACAAGGTATCGCCTTTCTGGACCTCGTACGTCAACGAAAGGCCAAAAACATCCGGGCAAACCAGCACGGCAATACACAGCCAGAACCAGACTTGAAATGTGCGGATTCGATTTTTCATTGGGTGATTTTAAAGAGGGATACAGAAGATATATGAATGTTAAAAAAGAGGTTATCAATAATACGACCTTTAGACTCAAAAGGCAAGTGACCGGGCGACATCATTCAACCAGCCAACAACAGTTTTCTCAATTCCGGAAGGAGATCCTATGAAACTGCTTCAATTCACCGATCCATCTCAACCCAACACATCCTCCCGTCTGGGCCTTGTAGATGGAAACCAGATCATTGACCTTACCAGTTGCCCGCCGCACCCCACCTCGCTCTACGACCTGTACTATCACCACGGCGGAAATAAAAACGGCCTGGCAGCGGCCGTTACATCCCTCTTTCTGGACAACGCCCACCACCTGGACCTGAACACACTCCTGAACAACGTTTCAAATGGAAATGAACCCGGCCTGCGCTCGCCAGTCACTGCACCATCGGATGCCCCGCACAACCTGCGCATCTGGTTGGCTGGCGTCACCCACGGAGACAGCGCCAAACTCCGGGAAATTGAGGCAAAACAAACGACCGGTGCCTCCGTAAATGTGTACGAACAAAAATACCGCGAATGTGCCGCCGGTGGCATTCCGGAACTCTTTTCTAAAAGCGACACGGCAGCCCTTGCCGGTCACGGTGGCCCCATTGCCCGCCCGGCAAACACCTTACGCCTGGTACCCGAAACCGAACTCGTCACCGTATACGGTCTCAATACACAGGGCCAGGTTGAACGCCTGGGGTATACCGGCGGCAACGACTACACCGACAATGGCATCGAAGCCCAGAACCCGCTCAACCTGCCCCAGGCCAAAAACTGGTCTGGCGGGTGTGCCAGCCTGGGACCTTTCCTGGTTACCCCGGATGAATTCGACGATACCAGCGTTGAAGTCTCCTGTGAAGTCCTCCGCAACGGCCAGCGCGTGGCCTTCAAATCTGGCCCCACCGGCCAGGACCACCTCAACATGCCAGACGGCCTTTTCCATCTCGAACGATCACTCTTCTCCCGGATCCCCCTCGAAGACGGCGTCCTTCAAATCCTCTACTGGGGTACTCCTATCGTTTTTGCAGATGCGGACCTCCCACACGGCCTCCAGGAAAACGACATCGTCCGCATGACCTTTGCCGGCATCGGTACACTGGAAAACCCCATTTTCTCCTTCCCAGAAACCAGCCAGCTCGGCTGGCTGGAAAAACACCGCGCGTAGGACAACAGGCCGGCGGGCGACCCGGTGGGTCGCCCCTACCTCACCACGTTCTCTCCGTACACATTATGAAACACACGTGTTTTTTCCGATGCCCGCACAGCCCGCCTGGCGTGTTCGTGCGTTACAAACCAGTTCTGATATACCTCGCACGCCTCTTCTGGTATCCCGCGAATCACCACAGCACGCACTTTTGCACGGAACGTATTGTTGTAAATCTCAATCTTTGTCCCCGCAATCTGCGTTCCGTCCTTCCGGTCCCCTCCACCGTGCATATCAAAGCAATGGCTCAGCGATTCTCCCCGTTCCACGTTGTGCCGCGCCACATAACTACATCCAGGTCGCCCGGTGCCTGCAATCGAATGCCGGTTCCAATCAAATAAATTGTACTCAATCAGCGACGACGCCGTATCGTGAGACACCCCGTACCCCAGGCCATTATACTGACAGTGGTGAATATAATTGTGATGAATATGATGCCCATCGCCATCGGTCAAAAAAATACCGGCATGGGAGAAACCTGAAATCTCGCAATTGTCCACCTCCAACCGCTCAAAATTGGTCCGAATCCCGTTGGAAGTCGGAAATTTATAATAATAGGAATGCCCCGGTCCATTCTTCTCAAAAGACCGACGATGGTGCTCCAGATGT
Organism: bacterium; assembly: GCA_027619145.1. The sequence continues at coordinate 3,042 of JAQCGA010000438.1, forward strand.
CGTTTGGGATTTGGCCCCTGAATCCGCAGCCCCGTAATCCGCACGCCCGGCCCGGTAACACGGATCATCACCGGCGTCTTCAGTGCATCGCTTACCAGCAGTGCCCCTTCAGATCCATGATGTCCCCGATTCCCAGCCAGCGTAACTCCTGCGGGAACCTCCAGCACCAGTTCTTCAACATAAATCCGCGCCGTCAGATCAATCTCCGTCTCTCCAGGAATAAAAACCACCTCGCCCGCTTTCGCCTTTGCCAGGGCCTCCAGCAAAGTGTCCAGGTCCTCCACCGTATAATCACCCTTCGTCACAATGTTTCCAAAACCTGCTCCACCGCCAATGGGTCCACCTTCATCTGGACGAGCACCATACATCACGTTATCAACCTCTACCCACGTAGAATCGGCTCCTGCCGCACAGGGCAATACAATGCACAACACAACCACGACATATTGGAAAAATCTCATAAAAATTGATCTCCATTTCCTGTATGTACTGCGGGTTTCATACGGCTGGCCACCCATATGACTGGGCAAACCGCACATATTCACTTAAATTATCTCTAACCCTCAGACTTTTCAAGCAAATAAAAATGTCGGACATATCCTTCTTTCACACCTCGGGCCACAAGGCTCACAGTTGACATTTCTTCAATCTACTGGTAAATTGTAGTCCGTTCTCGGCACATAAGATAACAAATATCTTCCACGCAGAGAACATCAACAGCACCCGCATGATCTTATATATTCCAATATAACTTCTTCCAATGCGCTTCCCAAAAGCCAGGATGGCCTTTGGATGCTCCTGCGACCATTCGAAAAAGGATTCCAAATCCATGTCCGATAAAATCCTGAGAAAACCAACCGTAGACGTCGATCCCCAGGAAACCGACGAATGGTTGGAGTCCCTGGACTACGCCCTCAGAGCATACGGCCCCGACCGGGTCCGGTACCTGCTCGATAAACTGGATGAACGCGCCCAGAGGCTGGGTGTAGAAATCCCGTTCAGCGCCAACACACCCTATATCAATACGATTCCTCCAGAACGACAATCTCCATTTCCAGGCAACCGCGAAATTGAACGCCGAATTAAAAGCATTGTGCGCTGGAACGCCATGGCCATGGTCGTGCGCGCCAACCGGGAATCCGACGGCATCGGCGGGCACATTTCTACATATGCCTCTGCAGCCACCCTTGTTGAAATCGGATTCAATCACT
>JAQCGA010000439.1 GCA_027619145.1 bacterium
AATGAGAAACGTAGACAGGTCTTTGTGTTCGAGTCTTTCCAGTAAGCTGATCGCGTACATAACTTCACCTGGATGTGCACTTTTGAGCCGGGAGGTGAGAATATCCAGGGTGGTTTCGTCATCCAGTGAGAGGGATGAACCTTCCAGCCTGCGCTTGCGTAGTGCTTCTGCCAGGGCGCGCCGGTATTGCCGGTATGTGCGTGCACCGGTTTTCATCCAGGCAACCAGGACAAGTAGTGTTACAGTGCCCAGGACCAGCCCACTGGATATATCCAACCACTGGACCAGCAACAAAGTAGCACCTACGAGTCCCCCTGCGATGGGGCCCACCATGCTTTCAGCCGAAAGCTGGGCCGCCAGCCGGGGGGCTGGGCGAATGGGCTGGTACAAGACCTGGAAGGCAGGGGCGCTGGCAACCCGATATAAGACCAGGTCGAAAAGTTTGGTTGTGGCCGCCAGCCAGAAAACAAGGCCGACCGGACCAAGCCCGAAGGCATTTAGCACAAGAGCCAGAGTGCAAACGGTGAGGATGACGGGCCGTACTCGCATGCCAATTCGTACACCGTAGCGGCTGATGAGGCGCCCCGTGGCAAAGGTGATGAGTATGAGTGTAACGGCCTGTGCGATGCCATAAAAGAGGCCAAAGAACCGAGCCAGTTCATCTCGATTCTGATAGCGAATTTTGGCCTGTTCCAGGAAATTGAAATCGACAAAGTAAACGACGGTAACCGCGAGCAGATAGAGCAAAAGAAGTAGGCGGATGTACCGATTTTTCAGGAGATCTCTGTACCGGATATGGCGTACGTTGCTGGTTTCACCAGGGTCTCGTGCGCGTTCCAGGTGCCCACCAAAGTGGCGGATGATTTCTCCCAGGATGAGCAAACAAAAAGCCAGGCCCACAGCAGATACCAGTAGCAAGTTTGGTGTGCCGAAGTAACGAATAAAAAGCGGTGTCATCAGACCACCGGTCACACTGGCAATCATTTCGCCAGCACCCAGCAGGCCGAAGAGGCGCTTGCCCTGGCGCACGTCAAAAAGGCGACTGGCCAGCCCCCAGAATTCCACGCTGAGCAGCGCATGAAGAACCGTGTACCAGGCCATCAAGCAGAAGGCTGGCCAGCGGGCATCGGTCAGCTGGATTCCGACGCGAAAAACAGAAACAGAGAGTAACAAAAACGACAGGGTGCCGACCAGAAGTTTCTGAATGGGGAGTTTTTTTTCAAACCGGGCGTATACAACGCCGGTTAAGGTAGAAACGACAGCGGAGGCAATGTAGACATATGGGAGGGATTCCGAGCCAAACTCGGTTAGGAAGAGGGCTGTGCTGGCTGCAAAATACGAGACGATTGCAATACCCATAAAAAAGGAATGGACCAGGAGCAAGACCAGAGGGTGGCCTTCACCAGGTTCAATATTGAGCGCTCTGGACAGGGTATGTGACAGGCTCATAGGCGCAAAAGTGTAGAAGTTTGAAAACGATTGTGGAGCCGGTTGCAACTGCGGTTGGATGGGACAGGCTTTGAACGAAAGCTAAGCGAGATCGGTTCGAGGGTCAACCCCATTTTGTGCTGTGGGAATATTTTTCGCTTGACATATGAGGGGTAAATTGTTTCATGGTAGACAGGAACAGGTGTAGAAAAAGACACCAGAGCGCTCGCATGATTCTGGGCATTTTTCGCCACTCTAACAATACAATCTTGTAGAAGGAGGCTGAACGATGGCACTTCGATTGGGCGATGAGGCTCCAGATTTTACTGTAGAAACCACGGAAGGCAACGTTAATTTTCATGAGTGGTTGGGCGAGGGATGGGGGATTTTGTTTTCCCATCCGGCAGACTATACACCTGTGTGCACAACGGAGCTGGGTACGGTGGCCAAACTGAAATCCGAGTTTAACAAGCGCGGGGTAAAAACGATTGCAGTGAGCGTAGATCCGCTGGATTCACACAAGGGGTGGATTCAAGATATCAACGAGACGCAGCATACAACCATGAATTATCCTATTATTGCAGATCCAGACCGCAAGGTGGCCACGCTGTACGATATGATCCACCCGAATGCGGATGACAAAATGACGGTACGCTCGGTATTTGTCATTGGGCCGGACAAGAAGATCAAACTTACGCTGACGTACCCGGCTTCTACGGGGCGAAACTTTGACGAGTTGTTGCGCGTGATCGATTCGCTGCAATTGACGTCAAAATACCAGGTGGCGACACCGGCAAACTGGAAAGATGGCGAGGATTGTATTATTTCTCCGGCGGTGTCCGATGAAGATGCGAAGGGTAAATTCCCCAAAGGATTTGAGACGGTGAAACCCTATTTGCGATACACGCCGCAGCCGAATCGATAACAGAGGATTGGGAAATATTAAAGCCCGTTGCGCAATATGCGCAGCGGGCTTTTCTTGTGTGGAGAATTGGAGGTTTATACGATGCCCAGGAGTTCACGCAGGCTGGAAATTTCATAGTCGGGTTTTGGTATGTCCGGTTTGCGCGGCTTGTTTTTCCGGTTCAACCAGGCGATACGTAGCCCTGCATTGCGCGCACCCACAATATCGTCTTCCTGGGAATCTCCCACGTAGAGGGTTTCTTCGGGGGAGTGGCCAAATTTTTCGAGGGCCTCGTAGAAAATTCCTGGGGAAGGTTTGTAACACCGGGCAGATTCGGAAGAGACAACCACGGAGAAGTTGAGGCGGTTCAATTCCAGTGCCTGGGTAAGGTGATCTGCATCTGCATTGGAGACGACGCCCGTGTCCAGGGAAGCAAGGCCCGCCAGGGTGGGGTTCACATCTTCGTAGGCAGGCGATTGAGAAAAGGTGCGGAAGAGATCATCTATGCTGGCGCGGAAAACGGGTTTTGTTTCGAGTTCCTGGAAGAGGCGTTCCAGGCTGAGGAAATGTGCTTCCCGGAGGGTGATAAATTCGTTTCCCTGAAGCAGAGAGAAGAAGTGCTTGTCCCAGGCGTGGAGGAATTCTTGTGCGGACAGGTCCAGGTTGGATTCCCGAGCGATCCGGCCACAGGTTTCCAGGAGGGGATCCATGGCGTCTTCAAAAAGGGTTCCATATCCGTCGAAGAGGACGAGGCGAATAGTTGACATTACGTGGGGTTCTCTTCCGGAACAAGGCCCACGCCGAATTCGGCTTTGAAGGCACGCCAGACTTCCGGGGGAACAATGGTGGTAGCTGCTTCAACTGCTTCTTCCACCTGTTGTTTGTTGGATGGCCCGGCCATGACGATGCCTTCGATGGGTGCAGCGAGGCAGAATTGCATGGCCAGGTGGCGGATGTTCACACCGTGGTCCCGGCACCATTCCCACATGGCATGGGCGCGCGGTTCACGGTCCGGAATACGGCGGCGTTCTGTTTCGAGGTCCGGTTCCGGCCCGGCCAGGGTTCCCATGCCGAAGACGCTGGCTAAGATGAGAGCCACGCCGTGTTTGCGGGCAAGTGGCAGGGTGGTTTCTGCAACGGTCTGGCTGAGGAGGTTGTAGTCCAGGTAGGAGAGGATGATTTCGATGTGGCCGGTTTCTATGGCGCGGCGGTGGAACTCGTATGGCCGGACACCCAGACCGATGTGGCCCAGGATGCCCTCTTCTTTCATTTTGAGAAGCTCATCCAGGGCGCGGCCGGGCGCAAGCGGATCTTCAATGTCTGGTGGGTCGTGGATGAGCACGGCGTCCAGGTAATCGGTTTTGAGCAATTTGAGGCTATTTTCCACACTCCAGCGGGTGATTTCGGCGGAGAAGTCGTGCCGGTGCTCTGGATGGGTGCCCGTTTTGGTTTGCAGGTACACTTTTTCTCGCAAGCCGCCTTCCAGGGCCAGGCCCACGCGGCGTTCGGACTGGCCGTACAGTGGTGAAGTGTCCACGTAGTTCAGGCCCAGCTCAACAGCTCGCCGGATACCTTCCACGGCTTGTTCATCTGTAACGGTGTCTGTGCCGAAGAAGGCGCAGCCCAGACCCAGGGCTTTCGCCTGCATACCGGTGCGGCCCATCTGTCGTGTTTCGAGTTCGGCCATATGAGGATTTTCCTGAAAAAGAGAAGGTGTGATATGTTTATTGGAGATTTGAAGGATAAGCATAGTCGATCTGGAAGGTTCACGCAACCCATTTCTGAGGCGTACGCAGGGGGATGTGTTTGGCTTGCATTTTGATCGCGTGGACATTAGATTGCGCGAAGACTGCGTTGTTGTGCGTGAGTGTTTTACCGGGAGGTCTAGATGGCCAAAAAAAAACCGAACGTGGTATTT
>JAQCGA010000003.1 GCA_027619145.1 bacterium
TTGTGCTCCCGTACCTGCTTGAGATAATCTGCCACATTATCTTTGGAGCCAATTTCTTTCAGCATCCGCAACACGGCCTCGTTCGCCCCACCGTGCAGTGGACCGTATAGCGCCGCCGCCGCACCTGCAGCAGCCGAGTATGGATCTGCCTGCCCACTTCCAATTCCACGCATCGTGCTCGCGCTACAATTCTGTTCGTGGTCTGCATGTAAAATAAACAGAACGTTCAGTGCGCGCTCCAGCACCGGATCGGGTGTATATTTTTTACCTGGCACATTGAACAACATATTGAGCAAATTGCCACAAAAGCTCAGGTCACAATCCGGGTAAATATACGGCAACCCCCGGCTGTGCCGGTATCCGAAAGCCGCAACGGTTGCCACTTTGCCTATCAGCCGGCAAATGTGCAACTCCCGCTCTTCTTCGCCGGAAATATCCCGCGCATCTGGATAAAACGTAGACAACGCCCCCAACGCACCTACCAGCATCCCCATGGTATGGGCGTCATAATTGAAACCTCCCAGAAACACCTTGATGCTCTCGTGTAGCATCGCATGTGCCTGGACTCGTTTTTTCCAGTCTGCGGACTCGTCCTCGGTTGGCAGTTCGCCGTTTAGCAACAGATATGCCGTTTCCAGGTAATCGCTTTGTTCCGCAAGCTGTTCAATGGGGTACCCACGATACCGTAGAATACCTTTCTCTCCATCAATAAACGTCACAGCGCTCTTACAGGAGGCTGTATTCAAATATGCCGGGTCGTATCCCATCAACCCAAAATCGTCTTCGGAAACCTTAATTTTTCTCAGGTCCGCCGTCCGAATTGCCGACGCGTATTTGGGGTAGGTTCCGGAAAAAATCGGAACCTCGTAGGTTTCTCCCGTCCTATTGTCGGTAATAGTAAGCGAATCTTTCCCCATACAAGCGGCTCCTTTCAAAAATTATCCAGGAAATTTAAACAAGAAATAAAAATTCAGTGTATAGATCTCTTGTACATATGCACAAGAGAAGAAAATGCAACGCGATACATTCATGCCTGCACCACGTAAATAGCGCTCTCAATAGACTTTCCGGAAGGATCTACATCGCTTGCTACTTGCAGGCTAACATCCTCAAATACTTCCCGCAGCGCCCGCTCGTAAGGTTTGCTGGGCGCATGGCCCCAAATGGCCATAACACCACCTGAGCGCAGCCGTGCTTGTAATGTAAGTAGCATAGACAAACTATAGACGCGGCGGTTTTCTGTCTGTACAACCCAGTCTGGCCCATTGTCAATATCCAGAATAATGCCGTGGTAACTGCGTGGATTTCCCTGAACGTAATTGCAAAAATCTCCAATAACCACTTCCGTACGCGGGTCATCCAAAAGACCCGCATTACCCAGATACGTTCGGTTCCACGATACAATCCGGGCATCCAATTCCACCACACACACCCGGTCCACAAACGGGTAAGACAGCGCCTGGCGCAGGGTATACCCCATGCCCAGCCCCCCAATCAGAAGCTCCAGGTGCTTGCCGCCCCCTTTCACCAGTGCATCTACCAGCATCTGGCTGGAAGTAACATTGTAACTGGCCATCAGGAAGACCCCGTTCATGACCAGTTCGTAGTGGGGTTTTCCTGCTACCTCAGCTTCGATCAGTTGCAACTCGCCGGTGCGCGTATTGTGGTGCTCCAAGATCCGTCTTGTATCCTGCACGTTTAAAAATCCCTGCAAAGAATCCATTCTGCCGCCGGCAACCAGCATTCTGCCAGAAATCCGGGTAGTATAAAATACAGCAGAATTGAAATTTTACAAGCAGATTCGGAAACCCGAATCCTTACCGGTACCTACATTTTCCCACAGATAAGTCAATTCTGAACACCCGGATGGAGGGGATTCTCAACCAGCCCCACTCTATGCTTCGTCCAGCGAGTTCCCAGCATACGCTTATTCCTTGATTTTACCTGCTCGCTCTTATAGATTAAAAAATCTGATGAGCTCTCTCTTCGAACGCCTCTTTTCGGTAAGGATTTCCCATGGCAACCGAACCAGATACCCAGCATTTTCCAATCCTTTCTGGCTCGCAACAAATTGAACAGGTCATCCCCGGCCTGGTCTGCGGTCAAATCCGCTCGGTCCTCTTCGATTTCGACGGAACCCTTTCCCTCATCCGGCAAGGCTGGCGGGACATTATGGTTCCAATGATGGTTGACATCCTTACCGAACTCGGCACAAACGAATCCCAAGAAGAACTTTCCGCTCTTGTAGAAGATTTCGTAGACCGGCTCACCGGCAAACAAACCATCTACCAGATGATCCAGCTCGGCGAAGAAATTCGAAAACGCGGCGGGGAACCCCTCGATCCCGTTGCCTATAAACACCGCTTTCACGACCTGTTGCTTCAGCACATCCAGGGCCGAACCTCCGGTCTGAAATCTGGCACACTGACTCCAGAAGCCTGCATGGTACCCGGCACGACCGAACTCCTCAGCAACCTGAAATCTCGTGGACTCACCCTCTACTTGGCCAGCGGCACAGACGTTGTGTACGTACAAGACGAGGTCGCCCTGCTGGGTCTCACACATTTTTTTGAAGAACGGATCTACGGCGCACTGGACCAGTACCAGAACTTCTCCAAGGCCATGGTCATTCAAAACATCCTCAAAACCCACGGCCTGAAAGGCGAAGAACTCCTCGGATTTGGGGACGGCTATGTTGAAATTGAAAACGTCAAAGAAGTCGGCGGTATTGCCATAGGCGTCGCTTCAGACGAAGCCCGCCGGGAAGGCATAGACGCCTGGAAGCGCGAGCGCCTCCTGCACGCCGGTGCGGACTTCATCATCCCGGACTACCGCGAACAAGACCCATTGATCGCCTACCTCTGCGATCCTGGGTAGCCAATTCCTCAAATCACCGGGCGACCACACGGATCGTCCCTCCCATCCGTGTTCATCCTCCTTAATCTGTGGTTGCTTCCCCTTCGTGCCCTTTCGTGCCTTTTCGCGTCCTTCGTGATCCCGCCCTTCAACCTGGACCCGACCATGCCCTACAAACGCTTCGATCGCTCCCGCCTCAAAATCCGGCCGCTTTCCGAACGCACCCATGATATGAAAATGGATGAAATCCTAGACCCCGAATCCCCTCCGCCACCCTTCCAAAACCAGGGCCTCGAAACCGTCTGCGCCCGCATCGTACAGGCCCGCCAACATGGACGTCCAGTTATCCTCATGATGGGCGCACACGTCATCAAAGTGGGCCTATCTCGTTACGTGATCGACCTTTTGGAACGCAGCCTGATCACCCACGTGGCCGGCAATGGTGCCTGTGCAATTCATGATTACGAACTCGCCCTCATTGGTGCAACCACAGAAAGCGTGGCCACCTACATCCGCACCGGCGAATTCGGTCTCTGGCAAGAAACCGGTCACCTCAACAATATTGCCGCGGAGGCTGTCCACCAGGACCAGGGTTTTGGTGAAGCCCTTGGCCACCACATCTTAGAAAACAACCTGCCATATACAGACAATAGCATCTACGCCGCCGCTGCCCGTCTGGGTATTCCCGCCACAGTACACGTCAGTCTGGGAAGCGACATCGTACACGAACACCCCAATTGCGACGGCGCAGCCATTGGCACAGCAACCTATACCGACTTCCTCGTTTTCACCCAATCTGTCTCCGAACTCGAAGGGGGCGTTCTTCTCAACTACGGTACCGCTATTATGGGCCCCGAAGTCTATCTCAAAGCCCTCTCTATGGTCCGAAACGTGGCTCGCCAGGAAAACCGCACCATCTCCCAATTCACCACCGCCGTCTTCGACCTGATTCCCCTGGGAGACGATCTCTCCTCCGAAGTACCCAAATCCGACCCCCGGTACTATTACCGCCCCTTCAAAACCATCCTGGTGCGCACCGTCCGCGATGGAGGCGAAAGTTTTTACATTTGCGGCGACCACGCCGAAACCCTGCCAAACCTGCACCACCAGGTCGTTACTCAACTTCCGAATGCGAATCGCTATGAACAATAAAAAACATTCGCCGACAAGCAAAAATGGTTGCCCCGTGAAGAGTACAGGTACGAGCCAGCTCCTGCTGGCAAAGGGCGGCAAGAGGCGGCAAGGGGCGGCAAGGGGCAACCCCTGCTGGCGAAGGGACGACATGGAATGATCCAAACCGACCTCCACACTCTCCTCACCCGCTTCGCCAACCTCGACCTCATCGTTCTGGGCGATTTCTTCCTGGACCGCTACCTCATCCTGGACCCAAACCTCTCCGAAACCTCTATTGAAACCGGCCTCGAAGCCCGACAAGTCGTCGAAATTCGCAACAGCCCGGGCGCCGCAGGCACCGTCACCTCCAACCTCTCTGCTCTGGGCGTAGGCAACATCCGCGCCCTCGGCTTCATCGGCACAGATGGCCAGGGGTACGACCTCAAAACCGGCCTGCACGCCACCGGCGTAGAAACCAGCGGACTCATCGAAACCCCGGACCGCTTCACACCCACCTATACAAAACCCCTGCTCAAAACCACCCGCGAAGAACAGGAGCGCATCGATATCAAAAATCGCGCTCCCCTGCCACGCGACCTCGAAGACCACATCCTGAACGCACTACACGATCTCCTCCCTCACGCCCACGGTCTCATTGCCCTGGACCAGGTCCAGGAACGTAACTGCGGTGTACTCACCGATCGTATCCGCAACGAACTGGCTAACCTGGCCAAGAAGTACCCCAACACCGTCATCTTCGCCGACTCCCGCACCCGCATTGGCGAATTCATCAACGTCATTGCCAAACCCAACCAGGACGAAGCCGTCCGCGCCTCCTTTCCAGAACACGAAGGAGAAATCGACCAGACCCGGCTCGAAACCTGTGCCCGCGCTTTTTCTCGCCGTACCGGACAACCTGCGTATATCACCCTGGGCCCAAACGGTATTCTCTGCGCAAACCAGGACATCCTGCACCACATCCCCGGCATCGCTGTTCCAGATCCCATCGACATCGTAGGCGCCGGAGACAGCGTCTCCGCAAGCATCGTCTCCGCCCTGTGTGCGGGGGCAACTCTCACCCAGGCTGCCCTCCTGGGCGTCCTCGTCTCCTCCATCACCATCCAGCAACTCGGCACCACCGGCACCGCCTCACCAGAACAGATCCTCGCGCGCTTTGCCGAAACCTACCCTACCGGCTGGACCGATCCGCTCGGCTAATTTCCACAAAAAAACTGCCGTAATAAAATCACGGCAGCCCTCACCTCTCCCGCAAAACGGGCGAGGGAACCAACAGATAAGCGGACAATCCAAAATCAGGTACCACCCATCAATCCTGCTTCCTGTAACCGCCCCTCCAGGTCTGCCACCATCTCCCGGTACCCCGGACTATTAAAGTACACCCGCGCCCGGGTCATCGTCTGTATTCCCGTCCGGTTTCCATACCGCATGGCCCCAAAATAAGCCCCATCCGCAGCATCTTTCAGCATCTCTACAAATCGTTTCGGATTGCAGTACGTCACCGGCGCTACAGCCGCCCGTACTCGAATACCCGCCTCACGCAGCTTCCGCATTGTCTGCAGCCGAACCGCAATCTTCGGCGCGTGCGGCTCCAACCGTTTGCGTACCCGGTCATCATCCGTCGGAATCGAAAACCCCACCGTCAACCGATCCCCAAACTGCCGCAACAAATCCAAATCCTCCAGCACCAGATGGCTGCGGGTATGCACCGTCAACCCGCTCAAATTACATTCCAACAATACCTCCAAACACCGCCTGCTCAGCCGGTACCTCCGCTCCACATACTGATACGGATCTGTCGCCGATGACATAAAAACTGACTTCCCCCATACCTTTGCCCGCGCCTTACCCAGCAAAAAAGGCGCATTCAGCCTGGGTTGCACCCACTTTCCCCACGCCAGCGGATGTTCTTCTGCAAACGGGAACTTCATCACATAACAGTACGTACACCCCATCCCACAACCCGCGTACGGATTCAACGTAAATGAACGTGCAGGCTCACCAGAAGATCTCGACTGTGGCACCAGAATCGACCGCACGAAAATCTCCTCGATCTCCATCTGGCCCACATTTCTCTTCCTGCCCGCCTCTTCCGAAAACATCCGAAGCTCAAGAGATTCATCCATCTCACAACCCGCTCTTCATCATAGTCAACTCTTCCTCTTCATCCAGGCCGCTGCCACTCGCGCCATCTCTTTGAACACCGGCTCCTCCGACTTCCGGGAACGCTTCAACACTTTGAACCCATGATCCGCCGTATCCACCAGATGCAACTTCGCTTTCCGCCCCAGCTTCTTACATACCGGCTCCAGTAAATCCAGTTCAGCCAGTTTATCCCGCGTCCCAGACAGAAACAACATCGGCACTTTCACCTCTTTCAAATGCTCCGCCCGATCCGTCCCCCGCTTTCCCGACGGATGCAGCGGAAACGCCACAAACACGATCCCCCGCACCTTCGCAAGCGGCGCTTCCGCCGCCGCCATAGACGTCATCCGTCCACTCATCGAATGCCCACCTGCAAACAACGACAACTCCGGCGCGACCTCTGCCGCAACCGCAACCGCAGACCGCACCGTCTCCAACAACACCGCATTGGAATTCCGTCCTCCACCACCCGCTTCCATATATGGAAACTGGTATCGAAACGTCGCCACCCCAACCCCTGCCAGCGCCTCGCTCAACTCCGTCAAAAACGGATGCCGCATATTCGAAGACGCCCCATGCCCCAGCACCAGCAACGCCTTCGCCTCCTCCGGCCGCATCAACAGCGCAGACACCTTCCCTTTTTCTTCACTCGCCAGAAACTTCAACGCCTTTGTTTTCATACGCCAACCCACCCTCCTTAAAATCATCTATCATACCAAACTAATCTTGAACTCCGTCCCCCAAATCCCTATCATACCCTCACCCCGCCCGGCAAAGCCGGGCACCCCTCTCCCGCAAGCGGGGCGAGGGGCCGTCAGAAAATCGTCCACAAAAAACCCGGACGACCTCACAGGTCCGTCCCTCCAAGGTTTTCCCTTCGCGTCTTTGCGCCTTTGCGAGAGCCGCGTTTGACCTTGTCTTTGACCATCAATCTGGGAACAAACATGCCAACCCTCAACCCCATCCAGCCGCCCGCAGACCTGGCCCTCACCTACCGCTCACCCGCAGACGGCACAGACCAACCCTTCCGGCTCTTTCTCCCTTCCGCCTACACCGGAAAAACCCCACTACCCCTACTCATCGTTCTTCACGGTACCAGCGGCAACCAGGACACCTACTTTGACAACCCCAACCACGGTGAAGGCCTCTACAAAAAATTGGCCGACGAACACAGCCTCATGGTCGTCTCCCCTCACGGCCGAGGCGTTACCGAGTACCGTGGCATTGGCGAATACGACATCCTCTGCGTACTTGACCACGTCATAAACCTCGTTCCCGTAGATGAAAATCGCATCGTCCTCAGCGGCCTCTCCATGGGTGGAACCGGCACCTCCCACCTCTGCTGTAGATACCCCCACCTGTTCGCAGGCGGCGCGGCCATTGGCTCCTGTTTCGAAGACCTGGTCATGGTCGAAAATCTGCGCAACCTGCCCATGTACTGCATCCAGGGCGCAGACGACTGGCCCATCTACGGAAAAGAAGGCCCTATTCCCATCTCCCGCCGCATGAAAGAACTCGGGTACAACGTCAAATTCTGGGTCATCCCCAACACCCCGCACAATGCCGTTATTCGAAGTGCAAAAGAACTCTTCGCCTGGGCTACCGAACAACGCCGCGTATCCGCACCCCGCAGCATCACCCATCGCGCCTACGTGCCCATTCACGGCCGGGCCTACTGGACCGAAATTCGCGAACTGGCCGAACCCGGCCCACCCGCCAAACTCCAGGCTGATGTACAGAATGGAAACACCATCTCTCTCCAACTTGAAAACACCATCTCCGTCGCTCTCTTCCCCCCCACAGACCTGCTCGACCTTGCCACACCCGTTCACCTCAGCATCAACGGAACCCCCCTACCAGACCTCACCTGTGGCCCGGAAGAAGAAATTCGCCTCCGTCTTACCGGCAACACCTGGACTGCGGAAACCGGCCCCCGAACCCTCCGGCCACTCACCGCATACCGCACGCACCGCGTAGGCACTGTCGTCACCCCACCCACCCAGGACGGAAACGCTGAAACCAGCATGGGAAACTGGATGGCTGACGTCATCCGAGATGCCACTGGTGCGGACATCGCCATTTACAACCGCCGACACTATCGAGGCGTCCCCATCCACAGCGGTCAGGATCTTTACATGATCGACCTCTTCGACTGGATTCGCCCCTGTGCCTGGACCCTCTGTGAATTCAAACTGGACGGTAAATCCCTGCTCGAAATTCTGGAAGACAACATCCGCGACGAGCCCAAAGACAAAGAATTTCTGGTCCAGACCTCAGGCTTCCGCTATGCCTTCGATCGGTCCCGCCCACAGGGCAGCCGCATCGTGGAAACCGACATCGACCCGAACCGCACCTACCACATCGCCTGCGAGAAACAGGCCCTCTCCCGAGAAACCATCTACCTGGCCGGCCGCTTTGAAACCATCCCACACAAAGAACTGGAACACAACGTCATCTCCGCTGCCTGGCGCTACATCCAAAGACACAATGGGAAAATTGAAGGTTGCCTGGAAGGCCGCGTTCAAGATCTGACCGGAGCCAAACGGTAAGAAGGCGCGAAGCCAACCGAAGAGAGATTTGGGGTTTTGGAGTGGTAAGGTGATCGCGTCTTTTCAGTTATGCAAAATGCCGCTTGGGAAAGACCAGAAGAAAATCAAAGGGGGCAAAAGCGAAAACAGCCTCCACTGCCAATTCATGGTGAAAATTGATTGAAAAACCAGAGAGCCAATATTCAAGAATTATGGAGGCCAAATAGTGGGTCATGATCTGGAGAATATTAGGCGTGATTTGAGCCATGTATACTGGATCGGGGGATCATCACGCGGTGGGAAAACAACCGTTGCCCGAGCACTTGGTAAAGAGTTCGACTTCTCTATCTATCATCATGACGAGAAGTGGTTAAATGGTGAACATACAAGCAAAGCGGATCCAGAGCGACATCCTACAATGTTTCACTACAGGCATTTGTATAATTTTTACAAAAGCAGGAGTGCACTCATAGAAGCGTTCATGTCAATGGGACCTGTCGAGCATCTCATAGAGGACCAGTTTAAGTTCTGGGTTGAAGAATTTGAGATGGTTATAGATGACCTCTATGAAATGCCGCGCGACAAGCCTATTGTAGCAGAAGGAATGGGATTATTGCCAGAACAAATTTGCCAAGTAGCAACTCCACATAAATCAGTCTGTTTACTTGCGGCTGAAGCAGCCGAGCAAGAGATGATACGTAAGCATCCGGACGGATCGGAACCCTGGTTCGGTAAATTCGTAGAGTGGAGGGCATTGTTCACTGAGCGAATGATTGCTCAAGCCGAGAGATTTGGGGTGAGAATCACTGAAGCTGCCGGAGTTAGGAGCATTGAGGATACATATGCTCAGATCAAAAACGTCTTTGGACTGTTTGTGTGACCTATCCAGAACTTGCTTCCCAATTGGAAAGACAAGAAAGACAAAGACCGCATGACTAAATGCTACCCCTTGATAGGTTTGACTGAATGAAGCGGCACAATGCATAACACGCGGTTCCCGGATCCGCGCCGTTTCGCTTCGCTTCGATCTAACTTGGCCTCCCAACCCGCAAGCCCCCGCACTCGACGGCCACGTTCGGGAACCGCGAGGACGTTACCTGCCGTGTCCCTCCCAAACGAGAGTACATTTTCTGCTCACGGATTCCAGCCCTTGAAATCACTCCCTATCTGTTATTCACCGATGGGTGGTTCAGGCGATCATTAAGAAACCTCGTCGCTATCTCTAACGCCCTATAGTACTCTGGATGAAGATTTCCATCTTCGAGGCGTTCATCTTTCCCAGTGTAGAATGAGTGGCCCGCGCCAGGATGTTCGGAGTACGTAGCGTCCTTCCCACCAGCGTTGAGCTGGTCAACGAGCCTCTTTCCCTCATGTCTTAGTTCGTCTTTACCGCCCGCAACGTACAGCAGAGGCGCTTCTATCAAATGGATCTGCTCCATAGGGGAGTATGCCTTGTACCTGTTAATGTCAGCCCCCCATCGATAAGCGAGTTCCTTCGAGACTTCTACTCCTACGTCTTCCCTTGGATGAGGTACCAGGTTCCCTTGTTCTGCCAGGATAGACTCCTCGCGAATGGAGTGACCATCATGATAAAGTCGCTCTATCTCCATAGGGTTGCCCCAAAACTCAGGTACCCAAGATTGAGCCTGTTCGTAGAATATCCCCACGATATCGACAAGTGCTGCATAGGCGAGAATAGCCGCCGGCCTTTCCTTTGTCGCAAGCATCAGAGCCAAATATCCTCCATGGCTTGCCCCAGCCACCGCAACGCGCTTCGAATCAACTTCTGGTCGTGACTTGAGATATCTATACGATGCGATCACATCCTCTAATTCTTCCTCCGCGAAGTGAAAGCGCCTGTAATCCGTCTCAAGAACCGCGTATCCTTCCGATACGAAGTGAGCAACATGATGACTGGATAGAGGGTTGTTCGCCTTCCATCTAGCGCCCTTCCCGCCTTTGTTGCCCGTCATATATAGCAGGCCTGGGTGCGGCCCCTCACTGTGGGGTAAGTGAAGTCTGGCGAAGATGAAAGTGCCGTCAAATGTGGGAATGTATATGGTTTCCATTGAGTGAATCTCCCCCCATGCGATAGAACAGTTATGTACAACCCCAAGGCGGCCAGCGTCCTAATCGCAATCATTGTTTAGCCCCATATTCTACTATCGAAGTGAGGTAGTTGCACGTATTCATGGCAGGTAACGGATAATCTACGAATGTCTGTACCAGCCTGAACATCCCCTGTATCAACACATCTACCGTAAGGGCAATCTCTCCTGTGACTGATTATCCTTTCCGTTCCTTCAACCACGCCACCACCGCATCCTGCCCGTTGTGTTCTGCCCACCCCTGCGGCGTACCGTTGAACGTCGGGTCCTGCACCGTCACATCCGCACCACGACTCACCAGAAACTTCACCATCTCCAGATGCCCGTTCAACGCCGCAAAATGAAGCCCCGAACACGGGTTCTTATGAATCCCTTCCGGCATCACATTCATCTGCGCACCTCGGTCCAGCAGAAAACCTGCCGCCTTCACCTGCCCGTTCATACACGCATAAATAAACGCCTCATCCAGCGCCGCTTCTGAAGCCGTATTGGTCTCCAGGAACTCTGCCATCCACTCCACCCGTCCCAACCCGGCAGCTACATCCAGGCTTCTGATCTGTGCCCCTCGCCGCACCAGCACCTCCCCCGACTCCGGATACCCGAACAGGATCGCCAACCGTAGCGGCTGTCCATCTCCATCCAATCCTTCAACCTTCGCACCTGCATCCAAAAACAACTCCACCAGTTCCCCCGCAACACCCGCCGCGTGTGGATGCACACTTGTTACCAGCGACACCAGAGGCGTTGACCCACTCCCGCCATCCAGAAACGTCGCCTCCACATCGGCTCCCGCATCCAGCAACAGCTTCGCCACCTCGGCCGCATTGGGTGGCGTCTTCTGCAACTCATTTTCCACCCCGTTTGCCGCCACATAATGTAGCAGCGTACCCCGATGTTCCGCCCCCGATCGCTCCCGGGCAAGCCCCGGATTCTCTTTCAACAACAACTTCAGCGTCTCCATATCTCCCATAATCACCGCTTGAACCGCACTCTCAAACGCATCATCAGTTGACATATCGACCTCCTTTCTACAATCCAAACCGCTCGCACAATCGCCCGCTCAACCGCACCCACCACACCTCACCCGCATCCACCCGTAACAAATGTGTATTTCCCGGCACATCATTCGCCCCCAACCCCTTCTCAAACACCACCGTATGCGGATCCTCTTCCACAAATTTCCCAAGCTCTCGCTCGACCTCCTGCCCCGACCGAATTACGTACACCCCCACCAGTTCCGCCGCAGGCACATCCATCAAATAATCCACATTCCACCGAAGCCGCTTTTCCCGCTTCGATGCATTGCCCACCCCCAGACCGGCAACCTCAAACCGTGCCGCCATCTCCTTCCGAATCCCGTGCGACCGCCTCTTCCCACTTCGGCTCGCGTGCCGCATCAGCCGCGCCGAAAGCGACATCGCGCCCCGTCTTGATCGTGCGGACCCCACGTACACGTACTCTCCCGCCGCCAGCGATATCACCTTCCCTTTTCTAAACCGCCCAAACCGCAACCTCACATCCCGCGCCAGCCGGATGCGTAACACGTACGCACCCCCTAACGAATTATCTCCCAGAATCACCACTGACAAAGATCATACCTCCCACCGAATATCCTTCTCCCCCGGTGCCCCACACAACGGCCCCCCCTTCGCATCCGTCAACCTGAGCCGCACAACAATCGGCTGCTCTGCACGAATAAACCGCCGGATCTGTTTCCACGTCAAAGATCCCAACCGAACCTTAAGCCGCCTGAACATCTCAAATTCTCCAGACGCATTCTTCACGCCCCAGGAAAGATAAAAAAACCGATCATCCGGTTTTCCCTGTGCATATGGACCCAGAAAATTAGGGCTCCCATCAGATTTTTCTCCAACTCTGAATACAGCAGAAAATGTAACCTGCCGGCGATCTGCCGGAACCTATCGCTTCTTCGGTGTAAACAGCAACAGCGTACCGACCTCTTTGTAGCCGACGACCGGATAGAGCAATGCCCCGGTATGGCTGGCCGTTAACACAGCGGTCTTCGATCCACCCGCCCGGTCGTTCCGCAACATTTTACAAAGCATGGCCTTTGCGATCCCCTTCCGCCGGAACTCGGGAAGCACAAACATATTTGAACACCACGTAGCATCCTTCACCACAATACTGCGCACCCAACCCACCAGCTCATCGTCAATCAACGCCACATACTGCCGCAACAAGGCATCCTTTGAAAAGTGCTCCGGAAAAATTTGTCTGCTCCGTGCAGCCTTCGCCAATCGATCCGCCAGATCCACCGTCAAAACACGCTGGATGACCGCCGGTGAATCCAGATTTGGAACCCGCTTCAACGGATGCGTCATCAATGGCTCGGTAAACCCCAACCGGTACCCCAGGGCCTTCATCTCCGTACGCACCGGCTCCTGAGATTCCCCCAACGCGCAAATCACACACACCGCAAACCGACCCCGCGTATGTTTCCGTGCAACCCGATCTATTTCCTCTGGTGCAACACCTCCGCAGGCCACCCATTCTTCCCTCCGGTAATTACCCCGTTTCCGGGGCGCATCGCGCATCACCCAGAGCGGCCCCATGCGTTCAACCAGGTACGGGTACGTAAGACTCCTTGTATACCCGAACCCACGCACAAACACCTCAACCGCCCATTCCAGCGCAACGGTTTCTACAGGGAGAGTCGCCAATTTCTTCCTGGCCATAAAAAATTCCTTTTCAACACTCAACCATTACCACTGACGAAAAATCACACAAACCGTCGTCTTATCCAGAAGAGCAAACTCCTTTGCACCCCACGGTTTCTCTTCAATCTTCTTTGAATTCGGATGCAGCATATCCGGCCGCCTTGTGGAGATCTCTTCGTACAGCACATCAATATCATCCGTCTCAATCGCAATCTCTGGACGGTCCTTGGCTGCGTACTCGGCATCTTCCACCAGGTATGCCTTGGCCCCATCTCGCTCCACCACCGCCAGCTTCTCATCCCGGTGACCCAACGTAAACCCAAGACAGTTCACAAACAGGTCCAGCCCGTCTTCCATATTCTCATAAAAAATCTTCGGAATCAGTCGCTTCATCATCTCGTTTCCTCCTCCAGTTGATGGACGGCAATCATCCCCGTACACACATCAAGCCTGCCGAACCAAATAGCAGGCCTGAATACGGACCGTACTTCTGACAAAAAAACAGGAGCCGAAAACCTGAACACACATGGCAACCTCTCACAAAAACCAGAACCGTGTCGCAATCGTCAACAAAAAACCCGACAACCTCTGCGCACAGGAGGCGCCCCCGGAACACGTACCGAATATAGTATACATATGTTCATCTGTCAAGGATGGGATTTCCCGTTTTTCATCCTCTTTACAAACTCCTATATTATGCCAGGATTGACTATAAACCATTTTGTTTTTCTCTGTAACTACCTGTCTCCTGTGGAGCATCCCAAATGTACACCATCCGCAAAGCCGAACCCTCCGACATCCCCGCCCTCATCAACTTCCGTGCCCGCATGTTTGAACTCGTCTGGAAAGGCGGCGGAAACATCAACGCCATGAACGAATATAGCGGCCCCTACTTCATAAAGAAAATGGCCGCCAATGAATTCCACGCCTGGATCGCCGAAACCGAATCCGGAAAACCCGTTGCTTGCTCCGCCCTCTCCTTCTACTACCTCACGCCCAAACCCTCCAACATCGAAGGCAAATACGGGTACATCTCCAGCATGTTTACTGACGAAGCCCACCGCCGCAAAGGCCTTGCCCGAAAACTCCTCCAGGCCGCCCTGGACCACGCAAAATCCGTGGGCCTCCAAACCGTCAAACTCCACGCCTCCGAATACGGACAGCCCCTCTACGAATCCGTTGGCTTCACCCACCTCAACGAAATGGGCATCAACCTGGAGCCATGAGTTTCACTCCTATAGAGAACATGAGCGAAATGGGCCTTGCCGCAAACAGAGAGATTGAGCTGCAACCTTTTCTAAAAGATTATTGATTTCAGCATATCAAAGAAAACAACAACCCCTCGATACGCTCATTGCGTTCGCTACTCGGAAAACCGGTAGCGAATCGCACGGATGATCTGCCCTGAAAACCTCCCGACACCAGGATATCGCAATGGCTAATGCCGACCTTCCAATCACCACAAGAAGCGGACTCACATCGGACCTGAAGAAACTGGGACTTGCGCCGGGTGAAACCGTCATGTTTCATGTATCCGTAAAAAAAATCGGATGGATTGTCGGCGGTCCGGACACGGTAATCCATGCCTTGCTGGACGCACTGGGTCCCGAAGGCACGTTGATGATGTACATCAAAAGTGAAGATCCCCTGGACAACTTCGACGCCTGGCCTGCAGATCGAAAACAGGCCTACCTGGACGAGTGCCCTCCGTTCGACTCCAACCGTTCACGTGCACATAGAAAGTGGAGCGTCCTGACCGAATATATCCGCACGTGGCCGGGTGCACATTGCAGCAACCATCCGGAAGCCCGAATCGCCGCATTAGGTGCAAAAGCAAAATGGATCACTTCGGAACATCCGCTTCAATACGGCTACGGCCTGGGATCTCCTCTGGCAAAACTGTATGAAACCGGCGGCAAGGTCCTGCTCCTGGGTGCCCCGCTCAAAGCGCTTACCATCCTCCACCATGCCGAACATATTGCAGAAGTACCCAATAAGAAAATCGAACGTTTTACCTGGCCAATGCTTGTATCCGGAAAACGACAGTGGGTTGAGATCGAACAATTTGACACAAGCGACGGAATTGTAGATTGGCCGAAAGGGGATTACTTCACTCAGATTACCGGGGAATATTTGAACCTTCAAAAATACAGCATCGGCAAAGTTGGTGCCGCCGAATCATATTTGTTTGACGCCAGACACCTGACCGATTTTGCTGTTTCCTGGATGGAGAAAAAATTCGGTCGCATATCTTAAAACAAGAAATTTTACATTACTCACAAGGAAACTCTCAATGCCCGCACCCTCAGACACCATCCCCACCGAAGCCTTCCTCATCCCGGATATCTCAACTCTTCTCCAGGACCTCAAGCATGACCGTCCCCAACTCACATCCGTCCACGCTGCCCTGAAAACGGGCAACACAGACACCGCCGCCCAAACCTACATCGCCCACTTCCGAACGCGAGAATTCACGTCCTCTCTCTTCACCAATTGGTCCTCCATCAACCGCGATCCCAACCACATCACCACACGCGCGGACGGTTATCTCTCCGGTCACCTCGACGACGGCTACAACACCTACGACGTCCCCCAAACCGGCATCGACTGGGACGGAAACCCCCTCTCCTGCATCACCCGTTTCCCCATCTTTTCCGCCCTGCACAACGCCTACCACCACACTCAGGACGCCCGGTACCTCCGCTTCACAATCGACCATCTACTCGAATACATGGATGCCTACCCCATCGAAACCTTCATCGGCACCAATACCGTCGGCGGCTGGATCAACCACTATCACGTCGCCCGCCCCTGGTACTGGTGCATGATCCCGGAACGCCTCGTCGAAATCTCTCAGACCCTTGCCCTGGCCCGCAGTCATCTGGACATCACAAACAAAGAACTCCTGCGCCTCATCCACCGCCTCTACCAGGAAACCGCCTACCTCCGCGCAGACGTCAAACGCTGGATAGATCGCAGGCACAACGGCGGCTGCGCCATGATCGGCTCCCTGGCCACCGCCTGCGCCCTCCTGGAAGACTTTGAAGCCACCGAAGAATGGCTGGACTTTGACGCACAGCTCCTCGCCCAATACGTCGAACAGGCCTTCTACCCGGACGGACAGTGCATCGAACAAACCAGTGCCTACTCCATCAGCATTGTCTCCCAGATGCAGAGCCTCGCGTACGTCCTCAAAGACCGTCCCGCCATCGAAGCCATCAAACCCCGGTTTCCCGCCATGACCACCTGGATCGCTGCCCTGAGCAAACCCACCGGAAACTTTCCCTCCTTCGGCGACAACTACGCCCGCCCGTTCAAAGAATTCATCGACAACTCCCTCCTGGACTGGCTGGACCTGCCCTGGGCGCGTCCGTTCCTGAATGGAACCGGCCACCCGTCCTTCACCGTCTGGCCCGAACCCGGCCATGAACAGTGGTCCGGTTATTACACCATGCGCAGCAACTGGTCCCCGAATGCCCGGTATATGGCTCTGGACTGCGGCCCCTGGGGAACCACCCATCAACACGGTGACCGATTGAGCTTCTGCCTCTCCGCAGAAGGCGCGGACTTCATCATCGATCCCACCTCCACTCGATATGCCAGTAACGAACCGGACGCCTTCCTCTCTCGGCAAGAACAAGGGTATCTCCATAACACCCTCACCGTAGATGGCGTGGACGAATTTCAGAACAGCCCCATTGAAATCGACACGCCCCTCCAGAATATCTGGCAACACGGTGACCACTACTCTCATTTCTCCGGCAACTACACCTTCGCCCCCGTCAAACCCGTCACCTGGCAGCGACGCGTCCTCTTCGTCGATCAATCCTACTGGCTTCTTCAGGACATCCTCACCGGCGACCTGGACCGCGTCCAGGTCGAACAAAACTTCCAATTCGAAAAAGACATCGACATCGACATCAAAGACAACCGCACCATCGCCACCGCACCCAACGGCGCCCGCCTCGTCCTGCTCAACCTCACGGGCGGCCTCACACCTCAAATCAGCCTGGGCGACACAACCCCGCGCACCACGTACTGGGCCAAAGGCGAACCCCATCAAACCCGCCTGGCCGAAGACGGCGAACGTCCTCCCAGCCATGGCCGTGGCTGGACAGGCCGCTGGGGCCACAAACTCCTGCCCGCACCCGCCGTCACATACGTCGGCCC
Organism: bacterium; assembly: GCA_027619145.1. Next base: position 17,617 of record JAQCGA010000003.1, read on the forward strand.
AACCGAACTCCCGGCAACCCTCACCCTCGCCCTCATCCCTCTCGCCCCCCATCAATCCCCGAACGACCTCCCGGACATCACCCTTCAAACCACCGACAACCAGACCGCCTTCCATCTACCCACTTCAACCGGCACACTCACCTACACCACAACACCCGAAAAAGCCATCGTTTCCCAAAAATAAAAAAGGAGCGAAACCATCTCGCCCCTTTTTCAAACGCCGTCGTCGCTCCCCAAAAAGAAGACACACGACTTCGTGTCTTTCGTAGAACTTTCGTGCCCCTTCGTGATTCCGCTTCTACCCCTCCAGACTCTTCTTCATATCCGTCAACAATGCCACATAAATCGGATGACAGAAATCACACGTTGGCCCATCATTCCCTTCCCAACTTGACGACCACGCCACAAAACTCGCCTCGCCTTCCGTCACCGAATGTACCTGCACGACCCCTACGTAATTCTGCACAACGCTTTTGGACACCGGCGGAGGTCCGTCATCAATCGTATACTGAATCGAACGCTCCAGATTATTCACCGCGTGCAGTGTCTCATGAAACGCATCGTTCAGCACCCGCTTCGCACCAACCTGATCCCCCTTCTGTCCACCCACCACCTCCACCTTCTCAATCACGTTCGGTGCCCAGGACAAATCATGGAAATCCTTAATCGAACTCCAAACTTTATCCGCAGGCGCATCGATGACGATAGACTGATACGTCTTACCCATATCTATACCCTCCAAGGGTAGCGTGTTAACCGGCCTGTTAAGAACGGCCTAATATACGACGCTCATGTTCTCCGGGCAAACAAATACGAACCACAAAACACAAACAAAGACCGGGCGGCCACGAAGGACCGCCCCTACGAAAAATCAACAACAAAAACACGGGCGAACACAAGGTTCGCCCCTACATACCACAACAACCAGGCGGACACGCAGATTCACTCCACATCAAACATCACCCCAAAAGATTTCCCTTTACGCCTTTTGCATGAAATATCTTTTTCTCGTCATCCAATCTGTGGCGGAAGGGAGGTGTGGTTCCGTGCCCCTCCGTGTGGTGGGAGGTACAGGAACGGGGGATTCCGTGCCCCTCCGTGATACCGCTCCCATCCACACGTTACGGAATCTGCAACCGCTCCCGATACTCTCTGTGTTCTTCCCCGTGCAACTTCCAGTACGGTTCCCGCATCGTCACCATCAACTCCCCGCTATCCCCTCTTGAATCTTTCCATTTCAAAATCCTGTGCGGGTACGCCACGTCCACCCATACCGTCTTCTCGAATCCCTCCCACGACCACCGCCAGGGAACCGCCTCGTACGTCTTCTCTCCCACCGTCACAGATACCGCCTGATTTTTTTCCAGCTTCGCATCCACCAGCGCATGCGGCCGGTGTCGCTGTCGAAACGACCACAGGCTTGGCAACAATTTCACCGTCTGCGACTCACCGGTCTTCATCACCAAACCTTTCAGTTCCCGAATCCAGATCAATAAATGATCTTCACTCACAAAACCCGCTGGCGTTGGCAACTCATACGGATGCTTCCCCTCCCGTTCGAAATAGCTATTGAGTTCCCCCTTCAACCGTCCTCCGTCAATCCGAAACTCGTCGAACACATGCCCGCACCATTCTTGCGAACTCAAATTCACCTTCACCAGTTCAAACGGTCCTGGTCCCGCAAATCCCTCCACCGCACTGAATACCGACGTCATCACAGAGTAATCATAGATCCCCGTCGTAAACTTCAACACATTGTTCAACTTCAACGTATAAACCCGGTCCTCTTTGGGCGTAGGTGACTCCACTTTGATCAGCGTCCTTCGGTTCAAATCCTCCGTCACAAAAATCATCACCCCATACCCCTCCCGCGCTTCTCCGTACCTCGGCTGGATCACCCTGTAACTGGAAATCTCTCCCTTCCCATCTGCCCAGTACCCGTAAAAATCCACCGACTCCGCCCACGCTGTCGCCGCCAGTAAAACAACGGTCAGCACCACCAGCACCCTCGAAAACGTCCTCATAAAACCTCCCTCACCTGAACCATCGGTAACCCCGGCACATCGAATATCAGTAAATCGCCCGGACCTCACACCTTGCCGGTGCCCTCCATCCCCCGCTCCCACGCGGGCATTTCCTCATCCAGCACTCGCTTTACCTGTGCGATCTTCCACTCCAGATGCGCCCGATCTGCCATATACTCCATACTCGGTTCCCAGCCCAAACGCGAATCGAACTCCACCAGCGGAATGGTCAATTCTGCATTCTCAATTTCCGCCTCGGCCAGAGCCTTCATCTTCGAGAGCACGGACCGGATCTCGTCCTTGCCTTCAGCGGCCTTCAGCGCCTGCTTCAGTTTCCACCAGCGCTTCACATGAATCGTCGTGCGGACGCACCGCAGGATGAACTCGCCCAGCACGTGCATCCTCAGCGCATTCTCACGCTTCCGATCTGGCGTCGCTTCAACCGCCCGCCGCATCGCCTCCAGGCCCTGCGACCAGCGTTCGGCCATCGCCTCCAGACACGCAATTTCCCCGTCCAGAATCTCCGGATTGCGCGGCCTGTAGTTGGTCTGCAGGATCCCACTATCACTGCCGAAGTGGGCGTAATCGGCCCTCGGGAACTCAATCGCTTCGTCGGTAAACAACAGCGGATAGGCGGGTCCAGACCGAAAAGCCCCATACTGATCTTCACTCGTTGGAACATAATCCAGAATCGCCTCACTCCAGTGTTGCCACGCTTCTACCGCAGCTTCAGCACCGGCCCCAAACTCGCGTCGGGCAAGCCGCTCAATCATCTCCTCCGCCGATGGTGCTGGCCGCCAGAACGCCCACCGGGCCAGGTCCGTCACAATAGATGGCCACCACCCCATATGATGCGACTCCATCAACCCGCACAGCCCCCAGTTGCGGTTTGCCTCCAGCATGGCCCCGTGACGACGTGCCCACTGAAACGGAACTGGCTCGTAGGGAATCACCCCAAAATCCCATGTCTGCCCCCCAGTATTACTCATCGTATGCAGCCTCAGCCCCCGTTCGTGCGCAGCCTCAGCCTCACTCGAAAAGTACTTCCCCGGCCCCGCAAACGAAACCGTATAATCCACACAACGGGTTGGAATCCCCCGGCGTTCCACGTTCTCGAACATCTCAAACGTTGCCTGCAACGTAACATCCTCCGGAAGAGACCGAATCAGCGCCAGCCGATCTTCCTCAGGTGCCCAGCCCCAGTTGTACGTCCAGAACACAATATCTGCATCTGGATTGTACTTTCGAATCACCCGCTTCACCAGATTGAGCCACTCCGGATAATCAACACACGGCCACCACCCCGGATTCGGTTTGGTATCTGTTGCCAGCCGTTCGGACCGTAACCTTCCGGTCGTATGCGAATCCTGGCTTGGGAACTCGCACGACTCGCCCACCAATACAACCCCCTTCGCACCCGGATGCGCACGCATCAATGCTCCGTACGTACTCTCATAAAAGGCTTCCGCCTCGGGATCTTCCGGATGTTTCCGGCTGAGCATATAACTGTACAGATAAACATCCAGCCCGAACTGCTCCGCCCTCGTTATCAAATCGTTAATATCTAAATGTCCTACCGTCGTGCGATTGACCCCCTTCACAAAAACCAGAATCGCATCGAACCCCGCGTGCGCAATCGCATTCAGATGTGGATCCGGGTACTGGTCAATCCCCCATCCAGAATGCACCATCCGAGGAGAAAAAACCGGCTCCCGCGTTTCATCTCCAGGACTCAGAAAAGGTGCCTCCCGGAGATTCATCAAATCCTCCAGATAATAACAACCCCTACCCACTCCACGCTCATCCTGCCCACACACAACAATCCGATCCGCCCCAACCTCCAGCCTGTAACTCCGCGCCACTGTCAACCCATCTCCCACCCCGGCCATCGTCTCCCGCGTCCCCAGCACAATCGCCCGTTCCTCCACATCGCCAGATCCCTCCACACGAACCAACAACACGGACACGTTCATGCTCGTAAACAAATAATCCTGTAAATCCTTTGCCACACCCAGCAGGTAAGCAGATGCGTTCCCAACCACCGCAATCCGCCACCCATCCGCAACCACCACTTCCCCTGTCTCCGGCCGACCATCCGGGTCCCGTCGGTCGGATTTATGCACCTGATCAATCCGCTTCCGGAAAGCATAATTGTGCTCCGTACCCAATTCCACCCCGAGTTCGTTTTTAGATTGCATCATCCGATCTTCTCCTGAAAAAATCAAAATCCGGACAACCACGAAGGGCTGTCCCTACCATACAAAACAACGTCCGGGCGAACACAAGGTTCGCCCCTACCAACCGTCGGCTACACCAGGTGGATACACAGGTTCACCCTGCGAAAAACCAGGCAGATCATAACCCGCCCCTACGTACCCCCACCAACACCACCGACTCCTTTTTGTACCTCTGAATGAGACACCTTCCCATCCACCCAACTGGCGGACGAGCGATGGGGCTTCGTGGCTCTCCGTGCGGCCGGGGCCCCACCGGGGCGGCAGGGCTCCGTGGCCCTCCGTGATCTCTAATGAGCTTCCAACCAATCCTCCCCTGTCCCCATCTCCACCTCAATCGGAACCCCCATCGGCATGGCCGTCTTCATTCCTTTTTCCACAATCGGCGGCAACACCTCTGCCTCATCCCGGTGCATATCGAACACCAGTTCATCGTGCACCTGCAGCAGCATCTTAGACTTCAGACCCTCAGCCTGCATCTCCCGATGAATCTTGTGCATCGCAATCTTAATCATATCCGCCGCCGAGCCCTGGATGCGGCTGTTAATCGCGTTGCGCTCCGCCCCTTTGCGCGTCGTCGCATTCCGGGAATTGATATCCCGTAAATACCGCCGTCGCCCAATCACCGTTTCCACATACCCGTGCTCTTGCGCAAACGCAACCGTCTCATCCATATATCGCCGCACGCCCGAGAACTGTCCGAAATACTGCTCGATCAACTCCGCCGCCTGCCAGCGCGGAATGTCCAGCCGCTCTGCCAGACCAAACGCCGAAATTCCGTAAATAATTCCAAAGTTCACCGTCTTCGCCTGCCGCCGCATCTCATCGCTCATCCCCGCTTCATCCACCCCGTAAATCTTCATCGCCGTCGCCGTATGAATATCCCCCCCACTGCGGAATACCTCCAGCATGGTCTCATCTTCGCTCAACGCCGCTGCAATCCGCAACTCAATCTGCGAATAGTCCGAAGACAACAGCACGTGGTCCTTATCACGCGGCACAAACGCTTTGCGAATCTCTCGCCCCATCTCCGTACGGATTGGAATATTCTGCATATTGGGACCGTGCGATTGCAACCGACCGGTAGCCGCCACCGCCTGTTCATAATGTGTATGCACCCGGCTCGTCTGCTTCACAATCGCACCCGGAAGCTGATCCACGTAGGTCGATTTCAGCTTGGTGAACGATCGGTAGCGCAGCACCTGCTCCACAATCTCGTGCCGGGGTGCAAGCCGCCGGAGCACCTGCTCGGTGGTCTGGTATTGCTTCGTCTTTGCCGTCCGCCGTGCATTCGGATCCAACGCCAGCTTATCGAACAAAATATCCCCAAGCTGCTTCGTAGAATTCAAATCAAACTGCTCCTCGGCCAGCTCATAAATCCGTTCTGCTGCCCGCCCAATCTCTCCTTCCAGCTCCTTCGACAACCCCTTCAGCACCTCCGCCTCGCATCGAATCCCTTCGTACTCCATCTCCACCAGCACCGGAATCAGCGGGCATTCCGCCTCCTCAAACACCCTCACCTGCCCCGTCTCCTCCAGCTTCGCCTTCAATATCTCGTACAGTTGAAACGTAATATCCGCATCCTCCGCCGCGTATTCCGCCACCTGCTCCAGCGGCACGTCCGCCAGGGTCTTGGGCCCGCTATCCAGCAGATCCAGCTGCTTTCCGTCTTCCTCCCCAATCAAATCCGAAATCGGCACCGGTCGGTACCCCAGCAGCGCCTGCGCCAGATAATCCATACTCCGCCGCAAATCCGGTGTGGCCAGAAACGCCGCCAGCATCGTATCGAACAACCGTCCACCCACCCGGGCGCCTTTCCAGCGCAACACGCCCAGGTCGAACTTCAAATTATGACCCACCTTCTCAATCTCAGGATTCTCCAGCACCTCCCGGAACTCCTCCAGCACGGCCAGCGCCTCGTCTTTATCTGCCGGGAACGGCACATAATACCCCGTGTGTGCTTGAAATGAAAGTGCCAGCCCCACCAGACCACACGTTCGCACGTTCAATCCCGTTGTCTCCAGATCAAAACAGAACACCTTCTGTTTACTCAACTGTGCAATCAGTGCTTTTCGCTTCTCCGGTGTATCTACCAGATGGTATTCGTGCGCCACGTCCTGAACCGTCTTGAACTCCATTTCCTCGCCTTCGGACACTTCTTCTCCTGCCGCCAGGTTCGGCCCTGCGGTGAACGCCTCTCCAAGCACCCGCTTGCCCAGCGTATTGAACTCCAGCTCCACAAACAACGCCTTCAGCTTCTCACTATCTCGCTCCTTCAGCACCAGATCTTCCGGCTTCACTTTCAGCGGCACGTCCCGCTCAATTGTTACCAGCGTCTTGGACAACAGCGCCTGCTCCCGGTGCTCTGCCACTCGCTCCTTCTGTTTTCCCTTCAGCGAGTCCACGTTCTCCAACAAGTTCTCAATACTCCCAAACTGCTCAATCAGCTTCTGCGCTGTCTTTTCCCCAATCCCCGGCACCCCCGGTACGTTATCACTCGCATCTCCCATCAACCCCAGAATATCAATTACCTGCTCCACTCGTTCAATTCCCCACCTCTCCAGTACCTCTGGAACGCCCTGCAGTTCCACGTCCCCGGTTCGCCCTGGCTTGCATACAAACGTTCGTTCGGACACCAGTTGCCCAAAATCCTTATCTGGCGTCACCATATACGTTGTGAACCCCTCCGCTTCGGCCTGCTTTGCCAGCGTGCCAATTACATCGTCCGCTTCCCACCCCGGCTCCCGCAGCACCGGCAAATTAAACGCCTCACACAGCCGAAACACGTACGGCAATGCCGCACTCAAATCCTCCGGCATCGCTTCCCGCTGTGCCTTGTATTCCTCATACATCTTATGCCGGTGCGTGGGCTCCGGCGTATCAAACACCACCGCAATATGCGTTGGCTTCGCATTCTCCAGAATATCCAGCAACGTATTTGTCAATACAAACACCGTAGATGTATTCACTCCCGTGGACGACATCCTCGGGTTCCGAATCAGCGAAAAATGCGCCCGATACACCAGCGCCATTCCGTCCAGCAAATAGAGTTTTTTTTCTTTCTTATCTTCAGACATAACGAATTTC
>JAQCGA010000440.1 GCA_027619145.1 bacterium
GAGTACCGGATTTCGCGGCCGATTGAGATTGATTTAGAAAAGACGGGGCGTGTGGGGATTGAGGGATCGGTGGGCACGGCAAAGGTGGTAATGGCCGGTCCGGGTCCGGCGTTTTATATAAGAGGTACGCACGAGAGTTCGGCAGATCCGGGCCAGGTGGTACCCGAGGTGTGGCAGAGCGAACGGATGCCTACGGTGTTGAATATTGAGGTGGAAGGCCGGCATCCGGAAGCGGACGGTTTTCTGGTGGAAGGCGTGATGCAGGTGACGTTTTCGGGGGTATTGCTGAGAGATCTGCGGGATGGAATACGGATTCACCGGCGTGCGCGGAACGTGCTGATTTCAAGCTGTCATGTTTATAACAACCGGGGGATTGGCATTTTTCTGGATCGGGTGAATTTGCATCAGATTATCGTAACCGGGTCGCATATCAGCTATTGCAAACGCGGCGGGATTCGGATTGCGGGTTCACAGATCCGGAATCTCCAGGTGACGGGGAATGACATTGAATACAATTTTGATCCGGAAGCCGGGTGTTCTGCGGATGTGTGGATTGATTCGAGCGATCCGGCGGCAACGGTGCGCGAAGGTACAATTGTGGGAAATACGATCCAGGCGATGTACAGTCCGGGAGGGGCAAATGTGTATATGGTGGGGCATGGGCCGGAGGTGAATCATAAGGCGGGCATGTTTACAATTTCGAACAATTTGATTGGTACGCAGGAAGTGAATGTGCGGCTGGTGGCGTGCCGGGGGGTGGTGTTGAGCGGGAATGTGATGTACAGTGGCCGGAACCGCAATGTGCTGGTGGAAGACTCGCGGAATGTGGTGGTATCTGGAAACAGTTTCGATCACAATTTGGATTATCAGCCAGACGAACTGTGTACCGGTCTGCGTTTTGTCAGGAGTGAAGATTGTATTGTGAGTGGTTCAATGGTTCAGGATCTCCGAACGGATCCGGTAGATGGGGCTTTGCGCGAGGGGTTGGTAGAGGTGGAGGGTTGCCAGCGGGTAAGTTTGAACGGGTGCCAGGTGCTCAACGGATATCCGGCGGGTCTGTTCGTGGTGGATTCGTCAGATGTTACGGTAACGGGTTGTATCCTGATGGATACTCGGGTGGAGGAACAGATGGTTGTGGCGGTTTGCTGGCGGGGGAAGGGAAAAGGAAACCTGTTGGCAAGCAACCGAATTGGGATGGGTACGAGGGCTGCACTGGAGATTGGTTCGGAAGCTGGCGTGCGGGTGGGAGACAATGCGATGTAGAATCACGAAGGGGCACGAAACTACCACCCCCGAAAATTCCGCCGAGCGAAGGGGCACGAAACTACTACCCCTGAAAGCCTGCTGGGCGAAGGGGACACCGGCTGGTTTGAGTCTTGTTAAAAAAGATTCAAAAAATCGAGCTTGACTTTGGGGGACGGATTTTCTACTTTTTCTTTGACTGGCCTGTAAAAAAAACTATAATTCAGGCGGGTTTCCGCCTTTGCAGGAGAAGCCATTCCAGTCCTTGAGGCGCCTGCTTAGCTCTTCATTTTTCGAGATGGAGGGGTAGGCAGGCGTCTTTTTTGTAGGGAAAAAATGCAAAAATATGGCCCTCACGCGAGTCTTTGGCGGGACAACGCGAGGGCCCCGAATCACACCGACAGGTAAACACGGTGCGTTCACTGGTCTATAATTTATCGGAAGATTTGCCGAATGGCAATATACAAAGTATAGAATGGAGTGAGATATGCCGAGGACAGAGCGGGAACTGATAAACCGGGCGCTGGAGGGAGATCAGAAGGCTTTTCAGGTACTGTTTGGGAAATATTCTCACAGGGTTTATCGGATGGTATCGAGCTGGGCGGCAGATTGTGATGAGGCGGACGACCTGGTGCAGGTGACGTTTGTGCGCGCGTTTCGTTCGTTGGAGAGTTACCGGGGCGATGCGGCATTTTCGACGTGGTTGACGCGGTTTGCATTTAATGTTTGCCATTCCCATGCACAGGCCCAAAAGACCGAGAGGGAAAAGGCAGAGGCTGTGGCAGGGCGAGAAGAATTTGCCTGTTTTCCCTGGACATTGAGGGAGACGTGTACTCCGGAACAGGAGGTGCTGCTGAAGGAGCAACGTGCTCTGGTGCAAAAGAGCATCCGGGCGTTGCCAGTACATTATCGGAACGCGATGTGGTTGCGGTATGTGCAGGACCGGAGCTACCGGGAGATTGGGAGAGAGCTGGCGATTCCGATTGGGACGGTGAAGACGTTGCTTTGCAGGGGGAGACGCAGGCTGAAGGGGGAGTTTTTGAAGCTGGGGGTAGAGTAGATCACGGAGGGCCACGGAACCGCCGCTCCTCAAAGACCCCGGCCGCACGAAGGGCCACGAAACCCCCTGCCCGGCCCGACCGTCGGTTGGATGGATGTATGAGGTGCTTCGGGCGATAGTAGATGGGGATTGAGGCGGATGCGGGTGATGGTTTGTGGTTCAGGGTTCGTTGTCTGTGGGGGGTGGATTTTCGGGGTTGGGTGCCTGGTGTCTCAGGAACTGAATGAGGAAGGTGAGGAAGACGGTGATGCTTCCCAGGCCCAGGAGAGGGATGGCGATCCAGGTGGCGATCTGGTAGAGGTTCATTGGGAGCGCCCCCAGGGGGAGAGTTGGACGATCAGGAAGGTGAGAACGACCAGGGGCAAGATGTAGAGGATGCCGTAGTCCTGGTTTAATTCTACGGGTATGGAGAAGAGGCTGCCGGTCCAAATATAGGCGGCCTCTTCTTCGTTCCAGGTGCCCAGGAGGTCTACCCAGGCATAATAGAGGAGGACCAGGGCGAGACCTGTAACGGAAGTAACGAGGCCGGCGGCGCGTTTGACGCGCGGCCAGTAGAAGGCGGCCAGAACCGGGACCAGGGTGGTGCAGATGAGGATGGCGGTCATGAAGATCCAGAGGCGTTCTACGTTGCGGAAGTAGAGACAGACGCCGATGTTGGCGGTGGTGGAGGCCACGAGCATCAGGCGGGTCCAGCGTAAGAGGGCGCGGTCGTCCATGTTTTTGCCGAAAAGAGGGCGCCAGATGTCGTAGACCAGGCTACTTGCGGAGATGAGCAGGTAGCTGTCCATTGTGGACATGGCCGCGGCCATTAACCCTGCGGCGAAGAGGCCTTTGAGGCCTACGGGCAGGACGTGCATGACAAATTGGCTGACGGCCTGGTCCGGGCTACCGGGAGCAACCATGATGCCTTGCAGGACGGCGGCGTGTGCGGCAATGCCGAGCATGGTGATGATCCAGTCGTAGGACATCCAGATGAGGACGCCGGCAGACATGGCCAGCACAACGGCGCGCCGGCTGGCGGCGGCGAAGATGCGCTGGTAGAAGGCGGGTTCTACGAGGATGCTGAGGGCGGTGAGGCCGTAGACGAAGAGCAGGGCAACCGGGCGGTTTCCTGTGGGCAGGAAGTGGTCGGGGAGGAGGTGCTGCATTTGCGGGATATCGCCTACAAGGGGCAGGCCAATGAGGGCGGCCAGGGCCAGGGTGACGGACATGAGTACAAACTGGACGGCGTCTGTGAGGGCAACGGCGAGCAGGCCGCCCAGGGCGGTGTAGACCAGGGCGACGGCGCTGCCTAAGAGCAGGCCCCATTCAAACGGGATACCGAAGAGCAGGTAAAAGAGGCCGCCCATTCCCATAATAGAGAAGGCGGGCAGGGCGTAGATGAAGCCTGCGGCGGCTGTGATGACGCGGGCGGTGAGGCCGTAATGGGTTTCTATAATGTCTGGGATGGAGCGTACGTCTCGACGCCGAATTTTTTGGGAGAGGAAGAAAGCGGTCAGAAGGATGAAGACGTAGGCGGGTGCTGTATCGAAGAACCAGTTGACTACACCAGCTTCGTAGCTGATTTCTGAGCCAGCCAGGAGTACGCCCAGGCCGTAGTAGGTGGAAACCAGCGTACAGACGAGCAGGGGTGCAGAGAGGCTGCGCCCGGCTATCAGGAACTGGTCGAAGGAGCGGGTACGTCCGGCCAGGACGAGGCCGATGCCAATCATGAAGGCGAAGTAGATGAAGAGGATGGATTTATCGAGGAGGCCAATTTCCACGAGGGTGTTCCCAAAGGCGGAGTGTCGCGCAAAGGCGGGGTGTCACGCAAAGGCGCAAAGACGCAAAGGGGAAGTCAATGGCAAGAAACGGTACAGGTGAGCGACCTTCTGTGGTCGCCGGATTTTGGGTGGAATAGGAAAAGTGTCACGCAAAGGCGCAAAGACGCAAAGGGGAAGTCAATG
>JAQCGA010000441.1 GCA_027619145.1 bacterium
CACATCCCGATATCCGCATAGAGCGCTTGAGTCATACACTGGTACGTGTGACAGACGGCAATGAGGTTTCTGTTTTGGGCGTCGGGGGAAATCAGCTGGGCGATGTGAAGATTGAGGGTGACATGTATTGTCTTTCTCTGTCTGAGGACACGCTTTGTTTTGCAGGTGTAGACCGGATGGACGCAAAAGAGTATGGCGGGAACCCGGAATCTCTGAATATCACGACAGATGCAATTGCCGGGCGACTGGGTGCCGCAATTCGCAATGCTTCCGTTTCCAAGCCAGAAAAACAACAAGCGAGTGTGCCAGTTCAGGCGGACTCTGGCCTGACTTTGGGCTGGAAACAAGAAATCGGGGGAGAGATTTCTAGCCTCTCTGTGCTGGATAATACCGTTCTGTATGGAGACCGGGCAGGCAATGTCAACCAACTTGCACTGGAAGATGGGGCTACCTCCTGGTCTGTACCTGTTGGCTCCGAAGTCAGCCAGGTGATGCTGGGGGATCTGGATGGAGACGGTAAGGCGGAGGCTTTCGCCGGCACGGCAGATTCTGAACTGGTGGTTCTAAACGGCACAGACGGTGCAGAAGTCTGGCGCAAAAAATTGAAGAATATGTCCATCCGGGGGGGCCACGTCACCGTGCTGACGCTGGCGGATCTCGAAGGAGATGGACGCACAAGTGTGCTGGCTGGTACGGCTGGCTGGTTTGTGAACGCGTTTACACCTGACGGTACCCGAATCTGGGCAGAATGGTTTCGATACCACGCCATTCGGGATTTCCGGGTTGCCGATGTAGACGGAGACGGCAAAGCAGAAGTGATGGTGGGCACAGAGTATTCTACGCCGCTTACCGTGCACAACTTCGACGGTTCTTTCCGCTGGTCCACGTTCGAGGAAGTCGGATCAGAAGGCAATGCCTCAACGCCTCGCCGGGGCATTCAGCTAAATCGGATGGCGTTGCTGGATGTGGACGGAGACGGGGTTCAGGAGATCCTCTACGGCACGGGTGATGGATGGATTTTTTCCGTGAAACCCCAGGATGGCGCAGAATGCTGGCAGCTGAACCTCACGGGAGAAGTGACCGGGTTGGTTGCAACGACAGAAGGGATTTTCGCCGCGAACGAATACGGAGACCTCTACAGGTTGGGTCCTGATGGCAACGTGCTGTGGCGGGTACGCGCTTCCCGGTGGATTCGAGAAGTGGTTCTCGTAGGAGATCGCCTGGTTGTGGCCGGGGAGGAAGGTCGTTTGATGGTGTTCGATTCGTCCGGGGCATGTAATGGGGCGATTTCTCTGGATGCTGAAATCGTGTTTTTGAAATCACACAAAAGCGGCGTTGTGGCAGCCCTGGCGAACCATCAGGTTGTCCGTGTAGATTTAAGCAAATAGGGGAAATCTTGTTGCGACTCAAAGACAAAATAGCAATTGTCACTGGAGCTGGCAGAGGAATCGGTAGGGGGATTGCCCTCCGGTTTGCGCAGGAAGGTGCCCGGGTGGTGGTTGCGGACCGGGACCCAATTTATGGCGAAGCCGTGTGCAAGGTAGTACAGGACTCTGGAGGTCAGGCGGTTTTTGTGGGTGTGAACGTTGCAGAAGCCGAAGAAGTGCGTCGGTTGCTCCGGGAGACTACAGATGCGTTCGGTCCAGTGGATATCCTGGTCAACAATGCCGGGATTACCGGGCAAAATGGGGCGTTTCTTGCCCTGTCAGAAGAAACGTGGCACCGCGTGCTTGCCGTAAATCTGACCGGAGTATTTCTCTGCTCTCAGGCCGCTGCACTACAGATGGCAGAAAAAGGGAGCGGTAGTATCGTAAATATTTCGTCCACAAACGCACAAGTTCCCGAGGCGAAGTGTGCAGCGTATGCCGCTTCAAAAGGTGGCGTAGAGAGCTTGACGAAAAGCATGGCCGTAGATCTGGCCGCACACGGAATTCGAGTCAATGCGATTGCGCCAGGCCCCGTCCAGGTACGCGAGCCCGACGGAGCCGAGCCCCGGCGTTCGGAATCCATGCTGGTAGGACGGATCGGTGTTCCAGAGGACATTGCATCTGCGGCTGTGTACCTGGCATCTGATGAATCGGGATATGTGACAGGGCAGAGTCTGGGAGTGGATGGGGGGCTTCTTGTGAATGCGTTTCGGATTTACGGCGGCAGGCCGAGAGAGTAGGGGATCCAATGCCACAAGATGAAAAGGTCGTGGGACTGTATCTGGGGTCGGATACAATCCTGCGCAACCCGGGGTATTTGGAAGCCCTGAAAGAAGGGATCGGTCTGAATCTTGTTATCATGAACTTCAATGGCGAGCTGCCGGATCAGGTACTGGCCGCAAACCCATTTGACGGAACACCGCCTTCGGATGAACGTATCCGGGAGCTGATTTGCAGGCACGTGGACGGCACGCCTTGTACGGACAAACTGGAAAGTGCAAAACGCTCGTTGGGACCCCATGTTTCTCCAGAGCACGACGAAGACGGACTCCGGCGGGCCATAGAGCAGGCCCACGAACTCGGTATAAAGGTGTGGTTGCTTGGAGGGAGTTGGACGTCTAGCGATTTTGACGTGCTCATGTATTGTCCTGGGAAAGAAGTTGTAAATGCCTGGTACGAAGCCCTCTACACGCATATGGCATCTTGTGGTGCAGATGGCCTGGATATTACACACGCGCGATATCCGATGACGAGTTTTCCCAGAGGGATGTTTCTGTGCAGTTGCGAAGACTGTGCACGAGCCGCTGGACAACTTGGATATGATATGGAAACGATGGTGGCGGATATTCAGGACGCCTATGTCCGGCTCAAAAAGACAAGCAGCACACGCCTGGTTGAAGTCGCCCGCAGCGGTCTGGGTGTTTTCGATCTTTTCCAATTGTTGGGGTTGCAACCTGGGGTGGTGGACTGGTTTCGCTTTCGGGCCGAGTTGCTTGAGAAAAATCTGACAAGATTCAGGGCGGCCGTTCACAATGTGGGTGGTGAAGATTTTGTATTCGGAACCGATACGTATCCCGCATCGCTGTCCATGTTGGTTGGACACAACCACGCGAGGTGGGCTCAGTTTTCAGATTTTGCCAGTCCATTGTTGTCGCACGTTGATATTTTCCCAATGATGACCCTTACACGCTGGGCGGAGTTTTTACAAGCAACCTGTTTCGATTTGGCAGAAGCCGAAGCACTTGAGATCGTGTACCGAATTGCCGGGTATGGCCAGCTGGGTTTGCCCGGATCGGTCAAAGACTTTGCGCTGGGTGAACCGGATTGTGAATTTCGGAATATTCCTCTGGAAGATATCGTAACGCTGGATATGCAGAAAGCCCGACTGTATCTGCCGGATGGGATTCCATCGTATCCGATTCTCCAGGGTGGCGGGGCACCGCACGATTGGCCGATAGACATTGTGAAGAGGCTCCATGCTTCGGCACTGGCCGGTGGACACAATGGAGTGATCTACCAGGGCACGAAGTTGCTGGTCGATTTTGATCTGAAGTAAATACCCAGGTATTCGTAGATTCAGCATTCGGAAGAGATTTGCCAATTGTGTTTTCTTGTTACATTTGAATCCTCGAAATAGGAGCATAAGATACATTATGTAAACTTCGTGTCGGAGTACACACATCCCCGTAGAAAATCCTGCCTGTTTCTATCCCCTCAATGTTCTCATTCCATAAAACTATCACGCCTGTATTTATTCTTAAGCCGATTCATCTGGTTTTTGCATTCCTCAAGTTCATTTTCCAATGCCTCAGCGTGCTTATTCAGGTCGCTATTGAGCGCATCCAGTTGTTTGATTCGTTGCGCCTGTTCGGATTCAATTGTCTGCAATCGCTGTAGTTCCCGACGCAACCAGTCCGCCTCAAGCAGCGAATCCTGCTCTTTTTTGCGAACCTCCTGCACTTGTCCAAGTAAAGATTCAATATCCACCTTATATTTCCGAGCTTCTGTCCATCCAGACGCTGAAGATGCCTCTAGTTGCGCCAGGCGCTCATTCAACGATCGAAGCTCAACTTCTTGCTGCGCGCATTGATTTTCCACTGCCTGCAGTTTCCCGGAACGCTGTTGCAATTCAGCGTATTCCTGTTTAGACACCTGCATTTGGATTTCCAAACGAGCTTGATCAATGCTTAATTGTTCCAGTTTTATTCCATATTTTTTCTCATAAAATTCTGATAATGTTCCATGCGTGATACGCCAGGATCCATTCCATTTTTCAGCATAAAGAAGTTCACGGTCAATGTAATTTCGGATTGTTTTTAT
>JAQCGA010000442.1 GCA_027619145.1 bacterium
TGCTCAGGTATTCGAAAAACTGGGCGGGTTTAATGAAGGTACCGGCCTGGATATTGAGGCGTTCTGGAGACATTCGGTGGGCACGGGGTTTGTTGCCCGTGCGATTGCAAAAAAGCTTCAAACTGAGGTGGATGCGGCTTTTCTGGGCGGCATGTTACACGATCTGGGGAAGATTGTTCTGGACCGCTATTTTGGCGATTATTATAAATCTGTAACGGAACTTGTAAAAGAGGAAACCATCTCTATCCGGCAGGCCGAGCAGGACATTCTTGGAGTGACGCACGCAGATGTGGGCGGGCAACTTGCAGAAGAATGGAATTTCCCAACCAATTATCTCAATTCTATCCTGTTCCACCACAATCCGCGAAATACCCACAGACACCAGCGTCTGGTTTGTGTGGTCCATCTTGCCGATGTGATTTGCCGGGAACTGGAATTTGGAAATGGCGGAGATGACGTGGTGCCGGAGATTGAGGAGAGCGTCCTGGACCGATTCACCCTTGGAGACCGGGGTTTAAAAATTCTCAGAGAAGCCGCTGCAGAAGACCTGGCGGATGCAGACTCGTTCCTTTCCGGACTGGCGGGATGACCCGCGGAAGGTTCCGAACATGCCGAACCGTATCCGGGTTTTGCCCGATGAAATTGCCAATCGAATTGCTGCAGGCGAAGTTGTAGAACGTCCGGCCTCTGTGGTCAAAGAACTCGTCGAGAACGCAATTGATGCGGGTTCAGACCGCATTGTTGTGGAAGTGGCTGCCGGGGGCAAGGAAACCATTCGGGTTAGCGACAACGGCTGCGGGATGTCCCGAGACGACGCTTTGTTGGCTCTGGAACGGCATGCCACCAGTAAGATTTTTGACCTGAATGATCTGCGTACTTTGCGTACACTCGGTTTTCGAGGAGAAGCTCTTCCGAGTATTGCCGCAGTATCCCGGTTGAACCTGGAAACGCGTCAAGAAGAAGATGTGGAAGGAACCCGCATTGTTGTGGAAGGTGGGCGGGTGCGCGATGTGACCTCAGCAGGCCGTGGGCGGGGTACTTCCGTGACCGTACATGGCCTGTTTTTTAATGTACCGGCCCGGCGAAAATTTCTCAAAGCAACCGAGACCGAACTGCGTCATATTGTAAATGCAGTGACAGGACTTGCTCTGGCTTATGCGGAGATCTCTTTTGTGTTATCCCACAACGGGCGGGAAGCTCTAAACCTGGACCGGGGAGATCGAAAGCGGAGGATTGCATCGATTTATGGCATACGCCTGGGGGAAGATTCTATCTTCGTAGAATCAGGGCCGGGCCCAATTCAGGTGTGGGGGTTCGTAGAACGCCCCGAAATGGCCAGAAAATCTGGCGCACAGCAATCGCTGGTTGTGAACGGCCGTTGGGTACAGCACAAAGGGCTTGCATACGCCGTAAACGATGGATATGGCGGATTGTTGCCGAAGGGCGCTTCGCCTACTTTTGCGCTTTTTATGGAGGTGGATCCGGCCCGGGTGGATGTGAATGTGCATCCGTCCAAGCGGGAAGTACGTTTTGCCGACGAACGGAGTGTGTACAGGGTACTTGCGGGAGCCGTACGGGATGCGTTGCGGGCAGAAGACCTGGTTCCAGATGTAGCCTCCGGGGGGCTGGGGGCTTTTCAAGCTGCAACGCCCACGTTTTCTGCGGGTCAATCTTCGACCCAGGTCCCAGACGCAGACCTCGTGGCAGAGGGCCCGCAAAAAGGCCGAAAACAAGCTTACTTGTCCACCCCGAGGGGGCTGGACAAGCAGTTGCAAATGGCCTTGCCGTTGACGGTCCAGCGCAAGGAACACCTGCCCCGGGCAGCCGAAAAGATGAGCGAACGAGAACTGGTCGACGAAGGCGCTGCCCATGTGCCGGTCTGGCAAGTCCACGAGGCTTATATTATGGCACCCATTAAGAATGGGTTGATCCTCCTGGACCAGCAGGCTGCTCACGAGCGGGTGATCTACGAGCAGGTTCTGGATAGGTTCCAGCAAGCGCCCGGTACAGGCCAGCGGCTCCTTTTTCCGCTTACGCTGGATTTCGGGTTGCGCGAGATTCAGGTGGTGCGTGAAGCGATGCCACTCCTGGAGAAAACGGGGTTTGGGATTCGAGATTTTGGCGGGAATACGGTTGTGGTTGACGCAATTCCACTGGATCTGAAGACTTGGGAAGACGGGCGTGTGCTCCGCGAAATTGTAGGCGATTTGCTGGATCGTGAACAACAGACAACGGTACCCATGGGGCAGGACACCCCTGTTTCACCCCTGGAACACCGCCTGGGGCTCTCCTATGCCCGGCATACGGCGATTCGAAGGGGAGATTCGCTGTCCACGCGAGAAATGCAGGTACTTATAGACCGGCTGTTTGCCACGCGGGAACCATTTGTTTCGCCGGGTGGACATACCACTGTAGTGAAAATGTCTCTGGATGAAATTGCGAGCCGATTTGGAAAATGAGGGGCCTCAGGTCCTGGTGCTTGCCGGGCCTACGGCGTCCGGGAAAACCGAGCTGGGTATTCGCCTGGCCCTGGCGTTGGGCGGAGAAGTGGTTTCTGCAGATGCTCGCCAGGTGTATCGCTGGCTGGATATTGGTACAGCCAAACCTACCTCTGAAGAACAGGCTACCGTACCGCATCATATGCTGGATGTTGCAGATCCGGATGGAATGTACAGCGCCGGGCAGTATGCACGTGAGGCTGCCCTGGCGATTGATGGGATCTTGGAGCGGGGAAAATTGCCGATCCTGGTGGGGGGATCGGGGCTGTACCTTGAAGCGTTATTCCACGGGTTTTCGCCTCTTCCCGAAATCCCCCAGCTTGTGCGCCACAGGCTACAAGACCAGGCGCAGGCAGATCTGCCTGCGCTTTTTTTGCGTTTGACCCAAGTGGATCCAGATCTTGCAGAGCGTATTCATTCTGGAGACACCCAGCGTATCGTGCGAGGGCTGGAGGTGTTCGAGACCACGGGGGAACCCCTTTCAGCATGGCAACAGCGACCACGGGAAAAGGTGGGGGCGTGGAGAACTCTTTGGTTTGGTCTGTGCCTGGAGCGGAATTTGTTGTATGAGCGGATCAATACCCGCGTGGACAGGATGATAAGCAAAGGGTTACTCAAGGAAGTTCAGGGACTCATGGAAAAAGGATACAGGCCCGGATTGAATGCCTTGAATACATTCGGGTACAGGGAATTGCTCGAACATTTGGAAGGGCACCTGGATCTGGAATTGGCTGTGATGCAAATCAAGCAAGGTTCGCGGAGGTACGCCAAGCGCCAGATGACCTGGTTCAGGAGGCGAAACGCCCTCTTCTGGGTGAACCCCGCAGCGTTGAATTCCACCGCAGAAATCCTGCGACTTGTGCTCGTTTCTCGCCATGGAGGAGCCCACACAAGCGTGTAAATTTGCTTGACATGGCTTCGGCCGAATGGTAGATTATTGGAGGGTGAGCGGGAATAGCTCAGTTGGTAGAGCGCAAGCTTCCCAAGCTTGAGGTCGCGGGTTCGAACCCCGTTTCCCGCTCCATCTCTTTCATAGCTAAGGGTATCGCTTGATAAGGGCACGGCCTCTGTAGGTTTGTTGCTCTCTTTGGGTCACATTTGAGGTGAGATTGCCCGTAGCTGGTATCGGCAATCCATTCATGAAACAGGAGAAAGTATGACGAGCCGGCAGGTGACGGCAGATTCAGAACCTCTGACAAAGCCGCCTTTTGCGGCCCACAAATTTATTTTTGTATGGTTGGTTCACCTGATTGCTCTGGTTGGTGTTGGGATGTGGGCCTCAGGACATTTATCGATATCCGTTCCAATTGTTTGGCTTACTGCCCTCTGGTTTGCAATGAGTTCTACGGCGATTACTGCCGGATATCACAGGCTTTTTGCGCACGCCACTTATCGGGCTACGTGGCCGTTGCGTATTTTTTATCTGTTTTTTGGCGCAGCTGCATTTCAAGGTTCCGTGCTCCAATGGTCCGCGCAGCACCGTGACCATCACACGTATACAGATGGCCCGGGTGACCCATATAATATTAAATTGGGATTTTGGTTCGCACACATGGGTTGGGTTGTGAGAAAGACCAACCCGGATTTGGCCCGCGTCAAAGATTTACAAAAAGATCCGATGTTGATGTTCCAGCATCGTTTTTATTATCTGATTGCATTTGGTTCCTCTTTTGTGTTCCCTACATTAATTGGGGCTCTTTGGCAGGAAGGGTTTGCAGCCTTTATGGTTGTGGGCATCTTGCGGCTGG
>JAQCGA010000443.1 GCA_027619145.1 bacterium
ATGGTGGGTGTGAATCCCGAGGTGGCGCACGAGCACATGGCGGGGCTCAATTTTCACCACGGCGTGGCACAGGCGATTGATGCAGGCAAGCTGTTCCATATTGATCTGAACGACCAGCGGCCCGGGCGCTACGATCAAGATTTTCGCTTTTGTTCGGAAGATTACAAGAGTGCATTTTTGTTGGTTCGCTTGCTGGAAACAAGAGGGTACAAGGGTCCTCTGCATTTTGACGCACACGCCTACCGGACGGAGGACGAAGCCGGGGTATGGACGTTTGCCGAAGGCTGTATGCGGACGTATAATATTTTAAAAGAAAAGGTTCAGCAATTTGAAGAAGACCCGGAAGTTCAGAGTCTGCTCCAGGAAATTGGAAGCAGAAATCCAGAATTTGTGAAGCACCTGGGATCGTACAGTCGAAAAAAAGCCCAGGCACTGAATCGGGTGAGGTTCGATATTGGTCGAATGGGTGCCCGGGGATTAAAGCACGAGCGCCTGGACCAGCTTCTGGCGGAAGTTCTGCTGGGCGTCCGGTAACAGCCACCCAGGTGTCAAAATACGGGTTGCCGGGCTGGGAAGCAATTTGAATCTGTTTGGTAGGGGAGGCGTGTTTTCTGGTACCGGAATTGCTAATTACAGGTAAGTACTGCAGTATTTCTGCAACTTTTGTGCAAAACTGGCAAGATTGTACATGGAGAACTGAAAGTTTTTCCCGAACATAGGCATCTAGCATAAAGGGGGCAACCATGCCTGATATTTTGTCCCAGGATGAGATTGATGCGTTGCTTTCAGCAACGGGTTCAGAAGATGGTGAAGAGGCGGCGCGGTCTCCGAGTTCCATGAAGGCCACGGATACGCGCCCGATTCTTACGCACGACTTTAAGCATCCTACGCGGGTGTCCAAGGACCAGACGCGTACGCTGGAGAACCTGCATTCGAACCTGGCGCGTTTGATGGCCTCTTCGTTTTCTACGATGCAGCGTTCTGTGGTGGACTGCGATATTGCATTTGTGGACCAGACGACATACGCGGAGTTTATCATGTCGCTGTCCAACCCTTCGTGCTCGTATACATTTACGATTGAGCCACTGGGTGGACCTGCAATTATCGACTTCTCTTTGCCGGTGGCTTATTCTTTTATCGACCGGCAATTTGGCGGTACAGGTGGAAACCCTCCACAGGAGGGACGTGCCCTGACGAGTATTGAGCGCACGGTGATGGGCAAGGTGGTTACGCGTACACTCGCAGACCTGGAAGCCACCTGGGAACAGTTGATCAAGATCCAGGTATCCGATGCGGAACTGGAAACGAACCCAGAATTTATGCAGGTGGCGGCGCCTTCGGACACGGTGGTGCTGATTGCGTTTGAGGTGAACAGCCAGCACGCTTCGGGGCTGGTAAACCTGTGTTATCCGTATTTTACGCTGGAACCGGTGATGGCCTATTTGAACGTGCGGACCTGGGCCAGCCGGGAAAAAGGACGGCGTGAAAGTACGCGCGATGAGCGGTTGTTGCAACTGGACCGGGTGTTCGCACCGATTCGTGCGGTGCTGGGGCGGGCAACGGTAAGTCTGGGCGAAGTGATGAACCTGCAAGAAGGCGACGTGCTTCGGCTGGATACGAGTGTGAAGGAAGATGCGATTGTATTTGTGGGCACGCGCCCTAAGTTTCAGGGCCGGCCAGGGCTGGCGGGCAAACGCCGGGCCATTCAGTTGACGCAACCCATTGTAAAGGCCGATGAATCTGTATACATGACCGAAGTGGAAAAAACCGATACCAATACGCTCTAATTGTCTCATGTATTGATGTACAGGCTGGACCCCGTGTTTGCCCAGTGTTGGCGCGGGGTCCTTTTTTTGGGTTCTGGGCATAGGTCATGTATGTGGTGTGAATAGGGATGCAGAATTTGCTTGATTTTTGTGTTCGAAATTGCAATGTTTGGAATTTTGCTTTTGGGGCTAAGAGGATCGATCTTCTGCCCTTTCACCTTGTAAACAGGAGTTTTAATGCCGTACAGAACCATTTTGCTTTTTGGTCCTCCCGGGTCGGGAAAGGGAACCTGGGGAGATATTCTTGGAAAAATCCCAAAATTCTGTCATGTATCCAGCGGTGAGATGTTCCGGTCTCTGGCACCCAGAAGCGAGCTGGGAAAAATGGCGCTGGATTGTATTCGAAAAGGGGAGCTGGTGCCGGATGAGCATGCGGTGAAGCTCTGGCAGGAGTATATGAAACGATTGGTTACCGTGGATGACTTCAACCCGGAAGAGCATTATCTTGTGCTGGACGGGTTGCCGCGGACCGGTGCCCAAGCAGAGATGGTAAAAGATGATCTGAATGTGCAGTTGATCCTGGCTCTGGATTGTCCGGACCGCAAGATTCTGGTAGATCGCCTGTACGGTCGCGCCCTGATTGACCACCGGGTGGACGATGCCAATGAAGAGACCATTCTGAACCGGTTCCGTGTGTACGACCGGCAAACAGCAGATACATTGACGCATTACGCCGAGGGTTTGATTCGAACCATTGACGTTTCGCAAGAGCCGCATAAGATTTTGCTGGATATCAGCGAGGCTCTGGTGCAGTGCGTGGACGGCGTAGAGAGAAAAGAAGGTTGATGTTCCCTGTTGCTCATAGCTCGGATTTCAAGCGTGAGCAGGTCACCATAGGAAGACACATTGCGGCTTCAATCTGCCAGGTTCATTGTGAATCCTTTTGCGGGCACACGCGAGACGGACCTGGATAAGCAAATTCGAAGTGTGTTCCAGGGATCTGGTATTCAGGTTGAAATTGTACGGACAGAATACCGGGGGCATGCCGAAGTGCTGGCAGCAGAGGCCGCCGACAGGGGTGCAGGTCTGGTGGTTGCCGTAGGTGGAGACGGTACGGTGAATGAAGTAGGGCGCGGTTTGCTGTTCCGAGACTCCGCCCTGGGATTGATTCCTCTGGGATCTGGAAATGCATTTGCCCGTGCCTTAGGGGTGCCTACCGATCCGGTGGCGGCGTGCCGGGCGCTGCTGGATGCAGAGGTCCGGCTCCTGGATGCCGGGCAAATTGGCGAGAGGGTATTTCTGTCTACGGCGGGGATTGGTCTAGATGCAGACGTGGCCTGGCGTTTTGATCACCGTCCGGGGAAACGACGAGGTGTTCTACCTTATATTTTTTTAACCGTACAGGCGTATTGTTCTTACCGCCCGGAAGCCGTGCAGGTGGTTATAGACAGCGGCGAAACGCTGGTTGCGCATCCGCTGGTGTTGACTGTAGCCAATACAGGAGAGTACGGCAATGGCGCAGTGATTGCCCCAGGTGCGCAGCCTGACGACGGCATGTTAGATTTGTGCCTGGTGGAAAACGCGGGGCTTGGGAAGGTTTTGCGTATGGCCTGGGCTATGTTTTTTGGACGAATTGATCGTATTCCGGGGGTGCGGATGGTGCGTGGGGATCGGTTCAAAATTGTGCGGAGCGGCCCTGGGAAGGTTCAGGTGGACGGCGAGGCGATTATGGGAGGAGCTGAACTGGAGGTCGTGGTACTTCCCGGCGCAGTACGGATGGCTGTGCCACGCCGGGAAGCATGGGTTCAGAAGTAGAATTTGAGACCGGCGTAGATCCGGTCCACGTGTGTGGTGGCCGGGTCGGTGAAGATGAAGTCGTGTTTGTAGTTGAGGCCTACGCGAATCCGTTCGTTTACAAGAATGTCTATGCCCGCGCCGGGAGCCAGACCAAACTGGTTGCCGGCATTTTTTGTGTGGTAGAGTCCGGCACCGGTGGAGATGTAATATACGAATGGATCTGTGTTGTATGCGAAGCGCGCGCCCAGGCTGTAGATGGACATTTTTCGGTCCGGGAGGTACGCATATCCGGCCTGAAGGCCAATCCATTCGTCCCGTTCGTAGCCCAGATCCACGCCATAGAGGAGGCCTGAGCGGTCTCCGGCTGCATTTTTTTCGAAGATGCCGGAGCCGAATGCGGGGCTGAGGTAAAAACGGCTGACCGCTCCGCCGAAGGAGTAGCCGCCTTGCCCGAACTCGCTCTGTTCGGGGCCGCTGGTACGGCCGGGTTCATCGGCGGAGGCTGGGAGGGTGAAGAGGGAGAGGGCCAGGATGAGGGCCAGGAGAATGTTTACGTGTTTCATGGGGTGCTCCTTTGGAAGAGTCAGGGTGGAACCGCAGATGAATACACTGGATCCCCACCACCCGTGTGTCGGCAACCCCGTGTTGCCGAGCTACTTTTGTCTTCGCGACAAAAGT
>JAQCGA010000444.1 GCA_027619145.1 bacterium
TGTTTGTGCCGGGGTCCGAGCCGAGAATGCCGTGCCCAGATCACACGACGCTGACGGAACAGGTACAGGATAATAAGAAAGAGAAAAAGCAGGTGAAACGGGAATACCAGTTTTAAGAAAAATTCCGAATCTTAAGTACATAAGAAAGGCCCGGCGAAATGATCCGCCGGGCCTTTCTTGTTGTTATTGGAGAATCAGGTAGTGGTCTGGGCGCGGCGTCCGGAAGCGCCTTCGGTCTTACGCTCTGTAGCGGCCTGCCAGAGCATGACGATGGGGCTTGCGATGAACGATGAAGAATATGTTCCTACTACGATTCCGACCACCAGTGCAAAGGCAAAGTCGTGGATGACTTCTCCGCCAAGGAAGAACAATGCGAGTACCACCAGGAGGGTTGTGCCCGAGGTAAGCACCGTGCGGTTCAGGCATTCGTTGATGCTGCGGTTGATAATGTCTCCGTAGCTGTCCCGGCGGTAGAGCCGCAGGTCTTCCCGGATCCGGTCGAAGACCACAATGGTGTCATTGAGCGAATACCCTACAATGGTGAGCAAGGCCGCCACAATGGCCAGAGAAATTTCCTTGTCCATTAGAGAAAATACGCCTAGCGTGATGAGCACATCGTGGAAGAGTGCAACCACAGCAGCAATGCCGAACTGGATTTGTTTGAAGCGCCACCAGATGTAGAGCACAATGAGCAGCAAAGAAACCAGGACGGCATTGACAGCGTTCTGCTTCAACTCGCTACCAATTTTAGGGCCCACGGCTTCCTGGCGGCGAATCCACTCTTTGTCTTGTGGAACGCTGGAAGCAAATTGGGTTTTCAACTTTTCCTTGATGGCATCTGCCATTCGGGTGCCTTCGGCTTCTTCTTCTACGCGAATGAGGATGTCGTTGGGCGAACCGAACTGCTTGATCTCGCTGTTGCGCAGGTCCAAGGTTTTTCCGTGATAATCTACTTCGGAGAGCGCGTCGCGCAACTCGCCCACTTCGACGGCTGGATTAAAATGCAACTCCAGGAGGGTGCCACCGGCAAAGTCTATGCCCAGGTTGTAGCCACCTTTGACAACGGTGGAACCCAGGCCTACCAGGATGAGGACAGCGGACAAGATGAAGGCACCCTTGCGCAACTTGAGGAAGTCGACGCTGGTTTCGCCAAAGATGTTCAGCTTGCCAATGCTGAGCGAGGGTGTTTCCTGGCGTGCAACAAAAATATTGAAGACGGTTCGCGTAACGAAAAGCGCAGTGAACATAGACGAAAGAATACCGATCATCAGGGTTAGCGCAAAACCTTTGATGGGGCCGGTGCCGAATTGATAGAGCACAACCGCGGTGATGATTGTGGTGAGGTTGGCATCTACAATGGTGAGGAAGGCGCGCCCATATCCATTTTCAAGAGAGGATCGTACTGTTTTTCCGCTCCGGAGTTCTTCCCGGATGCGTTCAAAGATCAGCACGTTGGCATCTACAGCCATACCAATGGTAAGGATAATACCCGCAATGCCCGGCAGCGTGAGCGTGCCGTGGAAGCCGGCAAGAATGGCCAGGACGAAGAGCAGGTTGAGGCCCAGGGCAAGATTGGCTATCAGACCAGAGAAGCCATAATAGAGAACCATAAAGATCATGACAATGGCCAGGCCAATGGCAGCGGCCTTTTTACCCTGGTTGATGGAGTCTCGACCCAGGGAGGGTCCCACGGTGCGATCTTCTACGATGGGGGCATTGGCCGGAAGAGCACCTGCCCGCAAAACAATGGCCAGGTCTTTGGCTTCGTCGATGTCTTTGCTGCCGGTAATGATAGAGCGACCGTCGCGAATTTTGACCTGAATGGTGGGCGCTGAATAAACCTGCCCGTCCAGGATAATGGCCATGCGTTCTTCGACATGGGCACCGGTTACGCGAGAGAAGAGCTTGACGCCCTCATCGGTGGTTGAGAAGTTGATGATGGCCTGCCCGGCATTCTGAAAATCTTGTCCGGTGGAGACTTTGGCATCTGCGACAATGTCTCCGGTCATTTCAATCCGTTTGTTGATATAATACAGGCGGCGGTACTTCTGCCCATCTCCAAATTCTTCGGTCTGGTTGGCCCAGGCAAACTCGGCGTCTGCGGGTAGAACCTTCTGCACATCCGGGCCGTTCAGAATTTCTCGAACCTTGTTGAGGTGATCTGCGGAAACGATCAGATCTCCGCCGGCAACCTGTACGTACCGTTTGAGAGAAGGTTTTTCTTCTTCGGCTTCTTCTTCGAAGAGTACATCTGTTTTTACGGTGTCTGCAACTGCGTTGGTAGCCAGGCGCTGCTCAATTTTTTCCAGGATGGACAGCCGGTCCGTCTCGGATTTGAGCATCTTAAATTCCAGCCGGGCTGTCTGATCGATCAGGTCTTTGGCGCGTTCCACATCTTGAACGCCGGGGAGTTCTACTACGATCCGCCAGTCCCCTTCGCGATGGATAATGGGTTCGGCCACGCCGAATTGGTCCACGCGGTTGGTAATGACTTCCATGACGCGTTCCACCACATCTTGCCGTTCATCTTCGGTAAGACCGGTGGGGTCCACTTCCAGGACCAGGTGAATGCCGCCTTGCAAATCCAGACCCAGATTGATGGATTTTCCTTTGAGTCTTTCGAGCTCATCTGGATTCGTGGGATGGGGTTCAAAATAATAACGGTACGTGGGATAGAGATAAACAAACGCCAGCACGATGGTGGCGAGAATGATCAGAACGCGCACATTGGTTCGCTTCATGGAAGGATTTCAACTCCTTGCAGGTTAGCCTGGAAATGGCTGCCCAGCCAAAGCGCGATGCTGCGTGCAGGGCAGGCCCACAGGCCTTCCAGGTGGTCGGTCGGTTCTGGATCGTGGGAACGGGCGCTACCGTTTCCGGTCGATAATATGACGAACAGCTATCTCAAGGGCGTTGCGGGCATCGGAAGGATCTAGCGAGACAAGGTTTTCCAGGCCGGATGTTGCAAAGGTCTGGGCTTCTTCCTGAGCTTGTTCAATGCCCCGATAGCGGCGGACGAAACGAAAGACTTCCTGAAGATCTTCGTCGGTTTCAATGCCGTTGCGGACCTTGGTCTGGATTCGTTCGGCCTCTCCGTTTTCACAACTGGCCAGTGCCCGTAGGAGCGGAAGTGTAACTTTTTTCTCGCGTAGATCGTTGCCTACTGGCTTGCCCAGGGTTTCTTCATCGCCGGTGTAGTCCAGCAGGTCATCCGTAATCTGGAAGGCCATGCCTACTTCTTTGCCAAAGCTGGACATTTGCTGAATTTGTTCGGCGGTACCCCCGGCCAGGATGGCTCCCACTTCGCAAGAAAGAGCCATAAGCGAAGCCGTTTTTTTATCAATCATATTGAAGTACAACGCGGTCTCTGCTTCGGCATCGTTTTGAACTTCGAGAATTTCTCCCTCAATCATTCGGCTCACTGCACGGGTGGCAGCCCGCATAACTTCCATCGAATCCAGTTCGACCAGGATCTGAAGCGCCCGGGCCAGGAGAAAATCGCCCATCAATACAGCGGCCTGGTTGCCCCAGCGCAGGTGGAGCACCTCGGCGCCCCGGCGTTTGTCCGAAAAATCAATCATATCGTCGTGAATGAGAGTAGCGGTGTGGATAATTTCGATGCCAACTGCTGCGTCGATCACACGGTCCGAACATTCGCCAATGGCCTGCGCGGTAAGAAGAGATAAGGCCGGCCGGATGCGATTGCCTCGGCTTTCGTGGATATGGTCCGCCATGGCCTGGACGAGGCTGACATCCGAAGTCAGGGCTTCACGAATGCGCTCGTCAAAGCGCTGGACCTGGGAAAGAATAGGCTGGAGGATCTGATCTAACATAGGTTCTTGTTCTGCGTTTATGGGTCGGCCGTTGGTTCAAGCCTGGCATGTGGAAAAGGACGAAATAGGGGATTTACAACAACTAAGGTGAAGTATAGATGAGGATCTTCGTATCTGGATACCGGTCTGCTGAAGGCGGAATTGGGGTCATGTACTGCGGACCTCAATCTGGATAAATCGTTTCAAACTAACAAAAAAGGGGGGGTTTGTCAACTGTTTCAAATACAAAAGGATACCGGGCGCCTATCTGAGGTGCTGTGGGTTCGAGACTGAACAATCTGTTGATCTTCCAGGCCTGGCCGGGAAGTTGTGGTTTTGGTTTGCCATTGGGGCGAACTCGGTGTGCTGCGCTGGGAAAATTTACCGAAAAGTGCTCTGTACAATGCGCCATGTACCGGAATC
>JAQCGA010000445.1 GCA_027619145.1 bacterium
GCGAAGCTGTGGCTTGGGTTGGGGCGCCGGGAAGAGGCAGGGCGCAGGTTTCAGGAGTTATATGAAGCAGGCGAGGCCATGGCAGACCCGGCCTGTCTGGAACTGGCTGTTCTGAGTCTGGAAGACGAAAAATTCGAGCAGGCCCAGGAATTGTTTCAGGTTTGTCTGGATCGGTTGCCTGCGGCGGAGAGAAAGAACTACCGGGATTTATTGCTGGTGGCTACACCGGAGGAGCTTGCGCAATACGAGCATACGCCCGAAGGACAAAGGGAGGAGATGATCCGGCGGTTCTGGAATCGGCGGGATCCTACCCCATTGACAGAGGCCAATGAACGATTGCTGGAGCACTATCGGCGCGTGGCTTACGCGCGGGAATTTTTTGGGCGGGAGCCGTATTCGTGGGATGCCCGAGGGGATGTGTACATTCGGTTGGGCGCACCGGACCATATTAGCCGATGGAATGATATTCAGGCGGAGATGGAGCTGGATTTGCAGGATGCGCGGGTGAGTTTTGTGAACCGGGCACGGATTGGGCTGGCCATTCGGCCTGGACAGCCCATTTTTCCGGTTTCCCCGAACGCACGCTGGGAATACTGGATTTACAAAGATGTGGACGGAGGAATTGAGATCACGTTCACGCAGGAGTTTGAAGGACGGCGGTTCGACTATGCGCCTTATCCCCATGGGATTGCACCTTCGCTGGGGGTACAGCTTGCCTATTTTCAGGGCAATGCGGTGATTCAGCGGGTGGTGGGAAGGCGGCCTGCTATTTATGCGCCCGATTTTGCGGATTTGCCCATAGATTTTTTTTATTATCCGGCCAGTTACCGGGGTGCGGGCGGGCAGACGTTGCTGGAAATTTATTATGGGTTACCGGCCTCAGAGGTTGCCCGATTGAATGTAGATGAGAAGACGGATTTGATTGTGCTGGACCGTGGCGTGGCCTTGTTCGACAGGATGTGGAACGAAGTGTACCGGGTAAAGGACCAGCTTGCATTCGCGGCACCTTCGAATCAGCAGATAGAAGATGGTGCATTTATTCCAGGGGTATTGTCCGTAGACTTGCCTGCGGGCGATTATCACATGGCGCTACAGGTGCGCGATGTGCTTTCGGGCAAATCTCAGGTGTATCAGCAAGAAATTCGTTTGGACGAGTACGGTGGTTCCGAAACATTGCGGATGAGTGATATCGAACTGGCTTTTGTGATTGCGCCCACAGAGGATCAGGGGGAATACGTCAAGCAGGGGTTGAAGGTGATTCCGATGTCTTCCCGTTCGTTCCGGAGAACACAGAATGCGTTTGTGTATTTTGAAATTTATGATTTGAAACTGGACGAGTTTGGGCAGACGCGCTACAGGGTGGAATACAAGATTCGGTCCCGTGAGAAACGGTCTGCTCCGGCGCGAATTGCGCGGGGGTTGGGGAAATTGCTGCGTGTTTCGGAAAAAGACGAAGAGATTGAGATTGCCTATGACCAGACGGGCGACCGGAAAAATGAAGTGGCGTATGTGGAACTGGATTTGACGAAGACGCACGTGGGTGCACAGCAGGTGGAGGTGGAAGTGACGGACCTGGTGACGGACGAGAAGGTGTCGAAGGAAATTTTGTTCAAGATTGTTCCATAAAGATCGGACAGCCCGGTGGGTTGCTTCGATTATACCAGAGGCAGGTGTATGGGTTCGCAGATTGATTTTTCTTTGTTGCCGTCGGTGGATCGCGTGTTAGAAGAGCCACAGGTGGTGAGGCTGTGTACACGGTGTGATTCTCGGGTGGTGACGGAATGGGTTCGGGAAGCAGTGGACGATTTGCGTGTGGCTATGCGGGCAGGGCAACTGGGAGAGGTGGATCGAAAGGATCTGGTGTGTGCGGCGGTGGAAAGGACGCGGCAACGGATGGAAGCGATGCTGGCACCCCGGTTGCGGCGTGTGGTAAATGGGACGGGTATTGTGCTGCACACGAATTTGGGACGCGCACCTCTCCCTAAAGTGGCCCTGGAGCGGATTGCAGAACTGGCTGGTGGGTACAGCAATTTGGAACTTGATCTGGAGACGGGTGGACGTGGGTCCCGGACGGATCTGGTGGAAGAACTGTTGTGTACATTGACAGGAGCGGAAGCGGCCGCGGTTGTCAACAACAATGCGGCTGCGGTGTTGTTGGCGTTACATACGCTGGCGCAGGGTCGCGAAGCAGTGATTTCGCGCGGGCAGCTGATCGAGATTGGCGGGTCGTTCCGCATTCCGGATTTAATGGCGCGCAGTGGGGCAATTATGGTGGAGGTGGGGACGACAAACCGGACGCATTTGCGGGATTTTGAAGAGGTCATGAATGAGAAGACTGGATTGATGCTGGCTGTGCATCCAAGTAATTATCTCGTTCGCGGGTTCACGGCGGAGGTCGCACTGGCGGATCTGGTGGCGTTGGGTAAGAAGCATGAAGTGCCGGTGGCTCACGATTTGGGTGGTGGTGTGCTGGTGGACTTGCGCTCCTATGGACTACCCTACGAACCGTTGGTTTCGGACAGTGTGTCTGCGGGGGTAGATGTGGTAACGTTCAGCGGAGACAAGGTGCTGGGGGGCCCCCAGGCGGGCGTGCTGGTGGGAAAACGGGCGGCGATTGAGGCGATTCGGAAGAATCCGATGATGCGGGCGCTGCGTTGTGGAAAATTGACGTACGCGGCCCTGGAGGCCACATTGGCGCTTTATTTAAACCCGAAAGAATTGATAGAGGCACATCCTACGCTGCGGATGTTGACCGAGCCCGTATCGCTCTTGCGGCGGAGAGGGCGACGTCTCATGAAAAAATTGAGTGATGTCTCCGGCATTACCGTTGAACTGGTGGATTCTGTGGCGCAGGCCGGAAGTGGGGCACTTCCGCTGGAAGAAATAACGAGCGTAGCAGTGGCACTATCTGCAAATGAGAAATCTGTAAACGAGGTAGCGGCACGATTGCGGATGCATTCTCCGGCGGTGCTGGGGTACGTGCGGGAAGATCGGGTGCTGTTGGATTTACGGACCATTGGAGCGGGGGAACTGGGGATGGTGGAAGAGGCGGTTCGGGGGGTGGTATGAGAGGCTGGATCACGAAAAGGCACGAAGGAGCACGAAAGGACACGAAGGGCACGATCCATTTGCACCGGGATGATACCGTAATTTCTGATATAATTTTAAAGAACGGGCTTTTATGACGCATGTGATTGTGGGTACGGCTGGACATATTGACCATGGAAAGACGTCGCTGGTGAAGGCGTTGACGGGGATTGATACGGATACGTTGCCCGAAGAGCAGGAGCGTGGGGTGACGATTGATATTGGGTTTGCGTACTGGAAAGACAATGTGACGATTATTGATGTGCCGGGACATGAGCGGTTTGTGAAAAATATGGTGACGGGTGTGTGTTCGGTGGATCTGGTGGTGTTCGTTGTTGCGGCAGATGACGGGGCGATGCCGCAGACGAGAGAGCATTTGGGAATTTTAAATTTGCTGGGGGTGCGGCGTGGATTGGTGGCGCTGACGAAAGCAGATCTGGTGGATGAAGAGTGGCGAGAACTGGTGGCGGAAGATTTGCGAGATCTGTTTGCAGGGACGTTTCTGGAAGGCGCGCCAATTGTGCCGGTTTCGTCGGTGACGGGTGAAGGGATAGAAGAATTGCGAGTTTTGTTGGAGGAGGAGATCGCACAGGTGGAGGAGCGCCCGGACCGAGGGGTCTTTCGGTTGCCCGTAGACCGGGTGTTTTCGGTGCAGGGATTTGGAACGGTTGTAACGGGTACCGTGCTTTCGGGCCGGGTTCGGGTTCGGGACGAAGTTGTGTTGCAGCCGGCAGACCGAAAGGTGCGTGTACGCGGCGTGCAGATCCATGGGAAGGATGCGGAAGAGGCAGGAGTGGGTACTCGGGCGGCACTGAATCTGGCGGATGTGGATGTCGCAGAGGTTCGGAGAGGAGATCTTCTGGCTCAACCCGGATATTTTAGTTCTACATTTATGGTCGATGCGCGGCTACAGATGTTACCGGACGCGCCTGCTCCTTTGAAGAACCGGGCACGCGTACATTTGCATCTGGGACCTCGGGAAGTGCTGGCGCGGGTGATTTTGCTAGAGAGTGATCAGATTCTCCCCGGAGAATCTCAGCGTGTACAGTTTCGCCTGGAGGCACCCGGGGTGGCAGCACGGGGAGACCGGTATGTGATCCGGCGGTACAGCCCGGTACAGACGTTGGGCGGCGGAATTGTGCT
>JAQCGA010000446.1 GCA_027619145.1 bacterium
CGATCACTGGAATGGAAATGTACGAAGAAACCGCCTCAATCATTTCTTCAGGCACCATCTGCCCGGCACCGCTACCGGCATCCAGGTACACGCACTGCATGCCCAAATACTGTGCCGCCAGAGCGTGTGCCTTCGCAATGTCGGGCTTATTTCGTGGTACCGGCCTCGTATTGCTGATAAATTCTGCTGTGGTCGGCTGACCGGAATCCACCAGAATATATCCCGTAGAAATGGCTTCCAGCCCATATGCTTTTAGAAGAGGCGCAGCTTTCACCTGTTGACCGATCAGCAAA
This sequence comes from bacterium, assembly GCA_027619145.1. Next base: position 294 of record JAQCGA010000446.1, read on the forward strand.
TCCGGGTTCCGCCCACTAATCATGGACAAGAACAAAATGGCATCTGCAGCTGCAGAAATCTGGTTGGTATCTGGACCGGGGAAAATGATGACAGGGATTTCCACCGCCTGCTGAATCGCCCGCACCATTCGGTCAAAATCTGTACACATCAAAAAACTGCCACCGACCAAAATCGCATCGGCACCGTTCTCTGCGCACATCACCGCAGTGCGAACCAGGTCTTCTTTGTCCAGGCGATCCGGGTCCAGCAGGCTAAAAAAACCTGCCCCCCGCGCGGATCGGATGGTTTTGAGCTGATCAAAAGTAGACATCGAGGCGAACCTACCCTCCCAGCTGCCCACGCACGACCTCGGGAACCAGGGCCAGCGCATCGTTCATTTTTTCCGGATTTTTTCCGCCAGCCTGCGCCATATGGGGCTTTCCCCCACCGCCGCCGCCAACAGCCTGCGCAACTTGCTTCACAATCTGACCTGCCGACACACCTCGCTGTACAAGATCGTCGGTTACGACAGCAATCAACGAAGCCTTGCCGTCCAGTGCTGCACCCAACACGCCCACACCTGACTGTAACGTATCTCGCAAACTGTCTCCCATTTCCCGGAACGCATCCATACTCGCCGGCTCTACCCGGGAGGCCACGACGCGCACGCCTTCCACATCTTGCGCACCTGCCACAAGTTCGGCCATGGACGACCCTGCGGATTTCCGGCGCAACATCTGCAATTCGCGTTCCAATTCACGGTTATGCACCATCAGATGCGAAACCCGTTCAGACACATCTGAAACCGACACATTCAACAGGCCCGCCAGCTCCGAAAGGGTTCCACGCGCAGAACGCACCACCGCTTCCACACCTGCACCCGTGACCGCCTCCACCCGGCGAACCCCTGCCGCCGTGCCGGATTCGGACATAAGCTCCAGCATCCCAATTTGCCCCGTGGCCTGCACATGTGTACCGCCGCACAATTCCAGGCTATACTTTCCAATACGAACCGTGCGGACCACATCTCCATATTTCTCTGTAAATAACATACGCGCACCCAGTTCGCGTGCTTCTTCCAGGCTGGCAGAAGATATATCTACCTCCAGATCTGCCCGGATCATCTCGTTAACCATTCCTACAATCTCTTCTTGCTGTCCTGGCTCCACGGCCTGAAAATGGCTAAAGTCAAAACGCAAACGCTCTGGAGCTACCAGCGATCCCGCCTGATTCACATGTTCACCCAGCACCCGGCGCAACCCCTCGTGTAGAAGGTGCGTAGCTGTGTGGTTCCGTGCAATATCCAGCCGTCGTCCTTCATTCACCCCGGCGTGTACCCGAGCATGAGCCAGCGCCTCAGGGGTCCCCTGTACCAGACGCCCCCGATGCACAATTCCTCCGCCCACACGAAATGTATTTTCAACTTCAAAAACTACATCCGCATTCCGAACCTTGCCCTGATCTCCAACCTGACCACCGGACTCGGCATAAAAAGGCGTTGTATCCAGGTACACGTCCAGCAACCCATCCGAAGCCACCTTCCACGCCACCACCTCGGCCTCAGCTTCCAGCGTTTCGTACCCCACAAACGCCGAATGCCGCTCTGGAAGAAACCCTTCCGCAACCACCTCCTGAGAAGCAAACACATTTCGACTGGCCTCTCGAGAACGGGTCTGCTGCGCCGCCATTTCTCGCTCGAAGCCCTCCAGGTCTACAGAAAGCCCCTTTTCAGATGCCATCAGCTGCGTCAGGTCAACTGGAAACCCAAAAGTATCGTAGAGCCGGAACACATCCTCCCCTGAAATATTCCCCTTCTGGCTCAGATCTTCAAAAATTTCCAGACCCCGATCCAGCGTCTTGCCAAAACTCTCTTCTTCTGCCTTCACCACACGAGAAATATGCTCAACCTGCTGCGCAACCTCCGGATAGGCCTTCCCCATCACCTCTGCCACCGTACCTACCAGCCGGTACATAAAAGGCTCGTGCATCTCCAGCGTACGACCGTACCGTGCTGCGCGCCTCAAAATACGCCGCAACACGTACCCCCGTCCCTCATTCGAAGGGATCGCCCCATCGGCAATTGCAAAACTCAGAGCACGGATATGATCTGCAATTACCCGCATGGGCACCTGGTACTCATCATCGTACGGTTTTTTACACAAATCTCCAATCGATGCAATAATAGGCTGGAACAAATCCGTATCGTAATTGGACCGCACCCCCTGCATCACCGCGCAAACCCGCTCGAACCCCATGCCCGTGTCTACGTGCTTGTCTGGAAGCGGGTGCAAACGCCCGTCCGCATCCCGGTTGAACTGGATGAACACCAGGTTCCAGATCTCAATAAAATCCGGTCCGTCCAGATCCACAGACTCCGGAGACAAATCCGCAGGGTTGTCGCCCAGATAATAATGAATTTCTGAACAGGGTCCACACGGCCCCGTATCGCCCATTTCCCAAAAATTATCGTCTTTGCCCAGCCGGATCACCCGCTGGGCAGGCAGATCCGTCACCTCTGGCCAAAACCCCTCGGCCTCTTCGTCTGGATCCAGGCCGTCCTTCTCATCTCCTCCAAATACAGTGGCAAACAGACGGTCTTTGGGAAGCCCCCATACTCCGGTCAACAGTTCCCAGGCCCAGGAAATGGCCTCTTTCTTGAAATAATCGCCAAAAGACCAGTTCCCCAGCATTTCAAAAAACGTATGATGCCCGGGACTAATGCCCACTTCTTCCAGATCGTTGTGTTTGCCGGACACCCGGATACACTTCTGGCTGTCTGCCGCACGGGTATATTCCCTGCGGCCCGCACCCAGGAATACATCTTTGAACTGGTTCATCCCCGCATTTGTAAACAGCAGCGTAGGATCGTCTTGTGGGACAACCGGTGCACTGGGCACGCGTGTATGGGCTTTCCCCTCAAAAAAGGTGAGGAATTCCTCTCGAATCTCGGATGCACGTTTCATTCCTGCGTCCAACCCTCCTCCTTCACCATTCCAATTTCTGTCCAAACCTGCTTCGCTGCCCCCCGAGCCACCGACCCGGAAAACCCTCGCCGGACCAGAAAACCGCACATTCGGGCCAACGCCTTTGGACGCTCAATTCCCTGGAACCGCCGCAAGCGGGACCGCAACAGATCCAGTGCAACCGTCTCCGGATCTACATCCGCCAGGGTTTCGTCCAGAATCTGTTCTGCAACCTCTTCTTCCACACCTCGACGCTTCAGTTCCAGGCGGAGCCTTGTCCGGCCCATGGGCCGAATCCGCATTTTCTCCTGCACAAACCGTCGGGCAAAATCGGTGTCATCAATCAACGCAATCCGCTCCAGCATCTGGATCGTTTCGTCGATTGTTTTCTCTTGAAATCCCCGATCTCGCAGCTTCGAGATGACCTCCCGCCGGGTATATGCCCGTCCACTGAGCAGGCGAAACGCCGCATTCTTCGCCTTTTCTACCTGCTCATCTACTTCGAACATACGGGCTGATTCGGGGTGCAACTTCACAACAGACATACCTCCAGGCTCAAGCTTTTTCTGCTTCAGCCTCTCCTACTTCTTCTGCCGCGACCTTTTTCTCTTCGGCAGGAAGTGCTGGCAATCCTACCACTTCCCGCACCTGCCCCTCGATCTGATCGGCCACATCGGGATTCTCTTTCAGATAACGCTTCACATTTTCCCGCCCCTGCCCCAGGCGTTCAGTCCCGTATGAGAACCACGTGCCGCTCTTGCTGATAATACCATGCATCTCGCCCATATCCAGAATACTACCTACCCGCGAAATCCCCTCACCGAACATCAAATCGAACTCGGCCTCTTTAAACGGAGCAGCCATCTTGTTTTTCACCACTCGCACCCGCACCCGGTTGCCCACCACGTCCTGCCCGTCTTTGATCGCCCCAATTCGGCGAATATCCATTCGCACAGACGCATAAAACTTCAGCGCATTCCCGCCGCT
>JAQCGA010000447.1 GCA_027619145.1 bacterium
GCATAAATCGTATCCCCGGCCGTTTCCGCAGCAACACTGGAAAGCGCCTCCGGTTCGCTGGATTCAATGTGATCCACAACCATATCCCGGATCTGTGCCTGTACCCGGCGAACGCGGCCAACCAGATCTCCCAGAGGCAATCGCTTCATTCTGAAGTCTTCCCCTTCTCTGAAACAAAAAAAGCGCCCGAACAACCTTTGGCGCGCCATCGTTCACGCTCTGTGCTGAATTACTGGATCAACATGCCCAGAATAAGCACCTCCCGGACCTCTCCTACGCGCAACACCCGGTTCACAGCCTCCCGAAGCTGTTCTTTCAACTTCTCCATATTCTCTTCGCCATTCAGTTCATACACGTACTTATGCGAAACCACACCTATCAGACCGTCGTATACCTGGGCCCGGCGCAATCCCAGTTCCTCCACGGTCGGCTCGGCATCCAGCAGAAAAGCCAGGTTCAGAATAACCGTACGCATTTCTCCGGCACCGACCGGATTCACAACAATGGGGTCTACCTTCTCATAAAGCACTTTCCCAGCCGGAGTCTCCACTTCAACAGGACCCTGTACAATTGGCTTAGAACCAGACCTGGCGCTAGAGATCCAGACATAAAACAGAACACCCACGACCAATTCGCCCACCAGAGCAAGACCAATAAACCATCGGTACGGCCAAATTGCTGCCAGCATTCCACCACCTCCCTGCACGGACACGTGGACAGCGCAGCCTGCATTGGCTCCTACCCTAATACTAATCTACATCCGGCCCAATGTCAACACAGCCACAAACCACCAAACAAACGGCGCACCTGTAGCGGTTCCAGATCTCGTTGACTTGCCCTCTTTTTATTTGTACTCTCAACACCCCGTTCATCAACAAAACAAGACGCCAGAGGAGACGCTTCGCGATGATCATTGACAGCCATGCCCATCTCAAACACGGCAACGTAGATCGAACCGAATACACCGCGCAACAAATTGTAGAATCCCTCGACGGCTCCGGCGTGGACAAATCCGTTGTCTTTGGAATTTGCGAAACTGCCTGGGACGCCGTGGAAAGAGCCAAACAGGCCTGCGAACAATTTCCGGACCGCCTCATTCCTTATGCGTATGCTTTGCCCAGTGTGGAGCGGGCCATTCTCCCCGTCCTGGAAGAAGCTGTAACCAGCCTGGGATTCAAAGGCATCAAACTCCACGCCGGTGAATGCACTCTGGCCGAATACGTCTCGGACCCGGTACTCGCCCTTGCGGCAAAACTCGACGTACCCTGTTTGATCGACTTCACAGGCAGGGACCGAGACCTGGAACGAATGGCACGCACCTTCCCGGATACCAAACTCATTGTGGCCCACCTGGGACGGTACCTGTGTACAGACGATGCGCTCATAGACCGCTTTATTGCCCTGGCCGAGCAACACGAGAATGTGTACCTGGACATCAGTGGCGTGGTCATGCTCGGATCCATTCGAAAAGCTGTGGGCCGCGTGGGTAAAGAACGCGTCCTCTGGGGAAGCGACGGCCCTTATCCGGACCCCGGCCTGGCCGATTATATCAGCACAGATATTCGCAAGGTCCGCGCCGCTGGCCTGAACCAGGACGAATTAGATGCTGTGCTGGGTAACAATATTGCAAGGCTATGGAAACTGTAACCCGAGTACCCTACTCCGCAGATTCTCCGAAACGTTTGGGCGCAAATGTACGCATGGACCTCGCCACGTGTCTTTGGTCAAATTGCCTGAATGTAACCGGCAGCGGTCCCACCGCTGCTGTTGCTCGGGCAAGTGCTTCTTTCACCACATTCTCCGGCGGATTCGGCATGGGGGTTTCCTCATCCGGATCCGCTTTCAAATCGTACACCTCCGCCTCCGGTTCAGACTGAGTCACCGGAAAATGAACGCTGTACGATTCATCTCGAACACACATCTGATTCGCCCAACCGGTGGTTGCATGATCGCGGGAAGATGATGTTTTGCCTGTGGCAATCGCCCAGGCATCCACGCCGTCCATCTCGTCACAATCCACACCCATCATTCGCAATATGGTGGGTGTCAAATCCTGGTTCTGCACCCAGGCATCTACGTGTTTTCCACGAGGCCCATCCGGGTGGCGGATGAACCAGTTGAGTTGCGTATTGAATGGAAATAACTCTTTCGGTCCTTTTCCAAATCGACCCCGGTCCCACACCTGCGTTCCGTGGTCAGACAGAAACATCACCACCGTATCGTCTTTCAAATTCAACCGATCCAGGCTCTCCAGAAAGTGCCCGATCCACCGGTCCACAAACGTCACGTAGCCCAGATAAAGCGCCTTTGTTCTTTCAACTTCTGCATCGGATGGATTCATATCATTCAGCACCAACGGATAAATATAGTCCTTTACCGATTCGTCCTTAAAATACGCGTCCGCATACTGTCTGGGCGGATCCCACAACTCGTGTGGACTGAAGCTGTCCACCCACAGGAAAAACGGCGTATTTTGTGCATTGTCCTCCAGCCACTGTGCTGCATTCCGGAACACTTGAGCCGCAAGATAGTTCTTCCCCTTCTTTCCGGTCCAACATATTCAGGAGATACTGTGCAACCGTAGGATGTCGCGCCGGGTCCGCTTCCCCATCTGGCGTATGGGCTTCCAAATTGATCCGTGAAAACGGACCCAGCCGGTACCCATCGTTTTCCTGCCCACGAATGAATTTCCAGGAAAGAAAGCCCCGCGTAAAATTCATGGTCGGTTTAAACATGTGATACACATCCGATACCAGTCCCGTGGCATACCCTGCATCGTGCAACCGCTCGGCCAGTGTATCCAGCTCATGCGGAATCGGATGCCAGCCGCTTCCGGCAGGCTGCAGCCCTTCGTTGGGCGTTTCATACCGCCAGGGAAAAGAACGTTTCCCTGTAAACACACACCGACGTACTGGAATTGTGGGTAACCCTTCCGCAAAACACCGGTCGAATACCACACTCTCTGCCGCCAGTGTGTCCAGATGCGGCGTTTTCACATAACTCAACTTCTTCCTTTCTCCCACAATGTCAGCCCGAAACGTATCCACACAAATCACAACCAGATTCATCGCCGCTCCCTCCATGGCTATAGGCCTCCAGATCCAACGGTCAAACGCAAGCTAACTGCCCGGATGGATCGTGTCAAAGTTTTTCCGCTCACCTCTGGGAGCCTGGCAAGATAATTTCACCATCCTTTTTCTTGACAAAAAACAGAAATACCCTATCTTTTGCACTGTTGCAAGGGTAGAGGCGCAGGTTTTCATCAGTAAAATGGCTGGGGCTGACGGAGCCGAAGCAGCCGTTTGAAAGGGAAAACTTGCCGAAGTCCCATTTCTCTCCGTCGAGAAATGCGGTCTGGGCCAGCGGATAAGATCTGCTGGACTGTCACGGGTTCACAACCCCCGTGGAGTGCTCTCTTGCGGGTCTGCCTGTCTGCGTTTTTGTTGCAGTCGGCAATGCCTCTACCCTGGCATTCCGGCTGTTTTTTTATTGTATCAACATCTTCTAAGGAGGAGGCGGTACCGATGGACAGGCTCAAAGCAGGTATTCTCGGCGCAACCGGCATGGTTGGCCAGCGATTCATTTCCCTTCTTGCCAATCACCCCTGGTTCGAAGTGGTCTCCGTAGCCGCCAGTGCGCGGTCCGCCGGAAAAACCTACACAGAAGCCGTAGAAGGCCGCTGGACACAATCTGGCGAAATCCCCGACGGCGTAGCGGACCTGATAGTGAAAAATGTAAATGAAATTGACGCGATCGCCGGTGAAGTGGACCTTGTTTTCTCCGCTCTGGACATGGACAAGGAAGAAATCCGTACCCTTGAAGACGCCTACGCAAAGCGTGAAATTCCGGTGGCGTCCAACAATTCAGCCCATCGCTGGACGCCAGACGTTCCCATGCTCATCCCGGAAATTAACGCGGAGCACATACATGTCATCCCGGCGCAACGCAAACGCCTGGGGACCCGCTCCGGGTTTGTGGCTGTCAAACCCAACTGCTCCATTCAGCCCTATGTACCCGCCTTCCACGCCCTGGCCGAATTCGGTCCAAAGCTGGCCTCCGTATGTACCTATCAGGCAATTTCTGGCGCTGGAAAAACGTTCGAAACCTGGCCGGAAATGGTGGACAACGTCATCCCGTTTATTGGCGGAGAAGAAGACAAAAGCATCCGGGAACCCCTCAAGATCTGGGGCAAAATCGTCAAAGGAGAAATCGTCAACGCGC
>JAQCGA010000448.1 GCA_027619145.1 bacterium
GTAGCGGTCCAGAAAGGTTTCGGCGGGTTCGGCCACGTGGGTTTCACCGGAGGTGCTGAGGAAAACGGTTTGACAGATGGGTTTGATAAACCGCTGGGCCAGTGTTTGCACATAAGAACCCTGAGCCGGGAGGAGCAGAACGTCTCCGGGTAAAAGGGTGGAGCCGTAGCAGGTGTAGCCCCACAGATCGTGTGGGGTACAGAGGCTGCCGTAGACGCGGAAGGGTCGTTGTGTGTCGGAAGGGTGGGTGAGGTTGATGAGGGGGCAGTGTTCGGATTCCAGGCGTTCCCAGCCGAAGAGGTTGGTGCCGCCGTCTGTGATTGCGAGTTCGTCGCCTTTGACGTCTATGACGGAGAGCATCAGCTGTACGGTTTGATTCACCATGTAGCGGCCCGGTTCCAGCCAGAGTTCGATGTTGCCGAGCTTTGTTGTGCAGGCGTCGAAGGCGTCCAGGACTTCCTGCGCCATGGTTTCGATGGGCATGACAGGGTGGAGCAGATATTCCATGTCCCAGTCTGGCGGAGGGCCTTCTGCCGGGATTTCACCCAGGAGGCTTTGTAAGCGTCCTTTTGGGGTGAGCCAGGGATAGGCCGCTTCATCGTCTTCGGGATAATAGCCGCCACCAATGTCGATGAAGGTCCAACCGCCAGCCGGTGAATTGGCCTCCAGAAATGGACGAAGGGCAGCCAGGGTTTCTTTATACCCATTTGCATTGCGGTTCCAACTGAGGTGGAACTGGATGCCGCCCAACTGGACGTGTTGCAGGGTTTGTGCGTGCTGGACGAAGTCTGGGAGCCGGTTGAGGGGGATGCCGAACTTGGTCCAGAGGCCGTGCCCCTGGGTGTTGAGGCGTACGCCGGCCCGAATGTGGGTCTTCATTTCTGCGGCCAGGGCTTCGAGGCGATCCAGTTCACGAAAGCTGTCCAGGTGTACGGTGACGCGGTCTGCATTGTGCAGGGCCAGGCGCAACTCGTCGTCTGTTTTGGCGGGGCCGCTGAGCACGATGCGGTCGAAGCCACATCGCAGGGCAAGTTCGAGTTCCAGCCCACTGGACGCATCTGCAGAAAGGCCTGCGCGTTGAAGGGCCTGTACAATACAGAGGGAGGGGTTGGCTTTGAAGGCATAGTGTGTGCGTACGATTCGCCCCGGGCGCTGAAAGGCATTGTTGAAGCGCTGAACCTGATCGCACAGCCTGGATTCTTCTACCAGGTACTGAGGGGTTCCAAAAGCGCGTGCGGCTTCCAGGTAGGTTTCGCGGTTGTCGAAAACCTGCTGAACAAGACCGTGGAGCTGGCCTTTATAGAGCGGGGCGTCGTCTGCGTCGAGCAGGGTCTGGATGCGTTCGTTCACAGTGTGGACGTTCATGAAAGGGCGTAATCCTCCGAGGTGAGCTCCAGGTCGATCTGGCTGGAGAGGGTATCGATGAGATCGGGCAGTTCGGCAGTGTTGTTATAGCGGACCAGACAAGATGCCAGGATGCGGTCATCATAACTGCCTTCCCAGCACCGGATGTGGTCTCCCGGGCTCCGGTAGGGTTCGAATTGCAGAACCTGCGGATGTGCCTGGAGGCGGGTGAAATTGATGGTGTGGACGGCACCACTTTGTTCGGTCATCAGGTGCAGGGCGGCCACGGAATTGGGCTGCGACAGGTCCACGGGTTCAGGTGACAAGCCCAGGGCAACACGGCAGGCTGTGTGCACAGGGTCGTAGCCGGTGGTATGGATGCACAAATCGGGAAGACAGTCTCCGCCCGGGCGCAGGGCCATTTCGAGGAGGTAGAGGGTGTCTTTGTGAAGAATGGCGTCTACCATCACAATACCGCGTGTAATCCCCAGGGCCTGAGCGCCGTTGCAGAATGTGTTACGAAGGATTTCCAGAACCTTTGCATTGGGGCTGGACGGATAATAAGCGCCTACCAGGCCGGTGACGTTTTGGCTGGGGAGGATATACTTTTCTGTAAGGCGCAAAATATCCAGGTGATTTCCATCGACAAAGAGGTCTGCGCTGAATTCTCGACCGCTAATAAAAGCCTGAGCGATGTACGTAAGTTCTTTGCCAGGCTCGGCCAGGCCCTGGGTAAGTTTGCGGTGGGCTTCGGGCAGGTCTTTGGCCCGGTCCACACGTAGAACCCATTCGCTGCCGCTACGATCTGTGGGTTTGAGCACCCAGGGGGGCTGTTGCCAGGCTTCTGTAAAGGCGAGTAGATCTTCCAGCCGGTGGATGCGGTGCGTAGGTGGTGTGGGTACATCGGCGGCGCGCCAGGCACTCATCATTCGGTCTTTGTAGCGGGTGCACTCGACGGTTTGCGGCGCGTGGAATGCAAGACCCAGGCGGCGGGCGAGTTTTGCGGTGAGCACAAGGTAGTCGCAGACAAAGCAGACGATGCCACCAAACGCAATGTCTTGCTCTTGCGCGTACTGGCGCACGGCCTGGTCCACGTCCTGAAGACAGCCCAGGTCTGCCGCAATTACGTGGGGATGGTTTTCCAGGAGGGCCGCACGTTCGGGCGTAGCCAGCAGGATGGCATTGGGAAAGTGCGTGCGTACGCGGGAGGCATAGTCATCGCTGGGTTGAACAACAAGCAGAGGGTTCATCGGGCCTGCAATTCCGTGGACGAATTCTGCTTTTTTTCTGCAAGGGCCGGATCAATGTGGAACTGTACGCGGGGGTAGAGTTCTTCCATTGCGGCGTGTGCGGCTTCTGGTGTGGCGCCAAAGACGCTGAGGTAGCCGAGAAATTCGTATCCGTCCGGGGGGGCAAGGATGGCATCTCCGGGACCAAATTCCAGGTCCAGTTCGCTTACACGGGGATCTTGACGAACGGTGTCGTCGCCTTCGATTCTGGTGAGCGTACCCGACTGTTCGGGCAAGAAATACCGCATTTTCATGCAGCCTAAAGGGCGGGGGTTTTCGTAGATACGCTGTTCGCCTATGGCCAGGCGCACCCCTTCTTCGTAGATGTTGACGCCCATGACTTTGTCCAGAAAATCCGAAATATTGTCTGCACCCCGGCGGGCGGCAATTTCGATGACGAAGATGCCTTCTGGACCCACTTTGAGTTCGCAGTGGAAGCAGGAACACGTAAGCCCAAGGGCCCGGATGGTGCGTTCAACAACGCGATGAATTTCGCGTTCCTGGGTTGCGCCCAGGCGGGTGGGCATCCACTCTTCGTATTCGAGGAAGTAGTGGGTGTCTTTGATGCGTTCAATTTCGATGACGCCGAAGCAGGAGACGCGGCCGTCGCTGATGATGCCGTCTACGCTGACCTGTTGACCGCCGATGAATCCTTCCAGAAGGAAAACATTTGCCGGGTCGAAGACATCTGTGGCTGGAATGCCGTGACCGGCTTTGGGCAGCCAGAACTCGAAGGGGTACTGCGGGTTCTGTTTTCGGTACGTGCGAATGTAGGTGTGTATGACGTCCAGGTGGTTCTGGATTTCTTCCAGGCTGTCCTCGGGCGACACGCGAATGACGCCATAACTGGAAGAGCCGCTGAGGGGTTTGAGTACCATTGGGCGGCGTGCCCGGCGCAGGACATCTCGAATTTCAGTGGCGGTGCGCACCAGGTAAAAGGTGGGCGAGGCCAGGCCTGCGTCTTTGAGAGCACGGCGCATGAGGTATTTGTTGCGGGCACGCAGGGCGGCGCGCGGCGGGTTGCCGGGCAAGCCCAGGTGGGCCGCAATGATGCTGGCCGGAATGACACCGGTCTCGGAAAAGCTCAGGACCCCGTGCAGAGGATCTTCCTCGTGCAGACGTTTGATCGTTTTCAGAGCACCTTCCAGGTCTTCTTCGTAGTCCATGTCAATGACCCGGTCGAAGCAGGCGACGTCTTCTTCTGTGGGTCGTTTCTTGAGCAAAGAAAATCGGAAGCCCAGGTGGGCCAGGTCTATGGTATAAGGCCGTGGATCGATGGCGGTATGCACAATCAAAATATGTTTGCTACTGTTCTTCACGCTACGTTTCTCCCTGGATCAGTCTGCGACCTGAAGGTCGTGGTAAATGGAAACGTCGGGTTGAATGACGAAGGTGCTTTCCAGCCTGCTGGATTGGTGGCTGAGGCGTTTTTTTGCAGAACGATAATCTTTGCCCCACACGCTAATCCAGGCCAGGTTGTCATATCCCAGAGGAGGAACCAGAACGGCGTCGCCGGGGTTCTTGGTGAGTACGATTTCGATGAGGTTCTCGCTGCGTCGGCCGTTTTTGAGCGGCTTGAAATCTAC
>JAQCGA010000449.1 GCA_027619145.1 bacterium
GTCAAGGAGGTTTTCCTGTGTAGAGGGATAAATGCCGAGCACGTGGCGGAAGGATGCAAAGCGTACGGTATTGCTTTGGATAGATACGCGCCTGGTAAACGGGGTGGCTGTGCAGAATTTGATTTCCTGAAAGCTTATTTTTATATTAGGGTCCGTCAATAAGTTACGAAAACGATACGGAATACAGAAGGCACCCCAAAGAGGTAGAGACAATGAGCACAAATTCGGGGTCCTCAGAAGACCGCAAGAGTTCTAAAAACTTGCGCAAACTTCTGGGGTTTGTGAAACCTTACAAGAAGCGGCTTCTCCTGGCCATGCTGATCACGGTGTTTCTTACCATGGTGGGCATGATTCCGCCTTTGATCACAATGTACATTGTGGACAGCGTGATTGTGTCTGGGCAATGGGATATTCTGGAGGCGCTTCTTTTTGTTTCGATTATGATCCCTGTGCTCACAGCCGGGTTGCGGATTACGAATACGTATACGATTAACTACATCTCGCATATGTTGATCATGGATATTCGGATGGCGATGTACCGGCATATTTTTTCGCTATCTACCAAGTTTCATGATGAAATGGGTGTTGGCAAGATTATGTCCCGCGCGATGGGGGACGTGGCTACGGTGCGCAGTATGGTGACGATGCGTATGTTACGTATTGTCACCGATATTGTGTCGTTTTTTGCCGCGATGGCCATTTGTTACAATCTCAACTGGCAGATGGGGTTGCTGTTGTCGGTGCTGATCCCTTTGTACGTGATCAATTACTACGGTTTTATTGGAGGAATCCGGTCTTCGCGGCGGCAGTGGCGGCGAAAAATGGATGAAGTGTCTGTAGGGTTACAAGAACGCCTGGGCGGGGTGCAGCTTGTAAAAGCTTATGGCAAAGAGCGGCGTGAAAATCGGGCGTTTACGGCAGATACGCGAGAAAGTCTGGACTATGCAATGCAGACCGAGACCTATCGCGCTTCTGCGCGAGCAGGCTTCTGGGCAGTGTCCGGGTTGAGAAATACGCTGGTTTTTTGCCTGGGTTGTTATTACGTAATTCAGGGAGAAATGACCTACGGTGGCGTGATGGCATTTTTATCTTATGCGATGCGCGTTTTTGAGCCGGTGCTGAACCTGATGGACGTGGGGATGATGTATGAACAGATGATGATTTCTGTAGACCGGATCTACGAAGTGCTGGACTATGAAGCGGATATCACGGACAAACCGAATGCGCCGGTACTCCCGCCTATCCAGGGCCACGTGAAGTTTGATCACGTGCATTTCGAATATATTGCGGGAGAACCGGTACTCAAAGATGTGTGCCTGGAAGTTCAACCAGGTCAGATGGTGGCCCTTGTTGGACACACAGGATGTGGAAAGACGACTCTGACGAGTCTTCTGATGCGATATTTTGACGTGAAGTCGGGCTCCATCTCTGTGGATGGGTATGATATTCGGGATGTGAAGCTGGATTCACTGCGGCGGCAACTGGGCCAGGTGCTACAGGACTCGGTGCTGTTTAATATGAGCCTGAGAGATAACTTGCGGTACGGCCGTCGGGACGCACCCATGGCGGAGGTGATTGAGGCGGCACGGGTAGGGGAAATTCATGAATTCATTATGCGTACCGCAGATGGGTACGATACGAAAGTAGGGGACGACGGGATCAAGCTTTCTGTGGGCGAAAAACAGCGGCTTGCCATTGCCCGGGCCGTGTTGACGAACCCCCGCGTGATGATTCTGGATGAAGCAACGTCTTCTCTGGACTCGTTGTCTGAGGCGCTCATCCAGAAGGCTATGGCCAATGTATTAAAGGGGCGCACTTCGTTTGTGATCGCGCACCGGCTGTCCACCATTGTGAATGCAGATCTGATTGTGGTTATGGATCAGGGAGAAATTGTGGAAAAAGGCTCCCATGAGGAACTCCTGGAGAAGCCGGACGGGAAATACAGGCAACTCTATGAGCAACAGTTTGCAGGCCAGGAACAGGCCGAGCTTGTAGCCGATTAATGGATCCACAGTGAAACTCTGGTAGAAGGCACCCATCTGGCCGGGTTTATTTGCCAGAGCGTCTGGATGGCTGATCTTCTTTTTGGGATGGCTGATCTTCTTTTATGAATAATAATCTCAAACGATTTGTCCGCCGGTATATCCGGCCATTCTGGGTCTGGTCATGCTGCTTGCGGGCGTCACCTCGTCCTATTCGTTCATGCTGGGGTATATTACCAAAATGACGGTGGACCATGTGTTGCAGATCCGGCCGGATACGGTTCGTTCTGATAACGCTTTTCAGGGTGGAGATGCGTCTGTTGCACGGGATTCCGGGGCACGTACTGGGGAGCAAGTGCATCGTTCCCGAGATCCGAACAACGTCCTTCCAAACGCGTTCGTCGAAGGTGATCCTGGGCCAAAAAAGAGCAAGGCGGAGCAAATCAAATGGCTGTGGGTGGTGTTTTTTATCTACCTGGCGGTCCGTACATTTTTTGCCGTATTAAACTGGTTTTTTAATTACAATATCGCTTTCGTGGGCCAGCGGATCGTTTTTCGGATTCGGCTGGATTTGCACCAGAAGGTGCAGAAATTACAGATGACGTTTTTTGACCGGCAGCAGACAGGCAAAATCATGTCGCGGATTCTGGACGACGTGGGTCTGTTGCAAGGGGAAGTGACGACTACCTTTGTGAATACCACCAGCCACGTGGCGCGTATTCTCATTGGCACGGTGATTCTACTAACCATCAATGTCAAGCTTGCAGCGGTTTCGTTGCTCGCATTGCCGCTGTACGTGATCACGTACAAGTTTTTCCAGAGGGCTATCAGCGTTACGTTTTCGCGAATGCGGGAGACGTATGGAGAAACGTACGCGATTCTGGAAGAGAGGGTGCGTGGGGTTCGGGTGGTGTATTCTTTTGTGCGAGAGCGGGGAGAGCGGCGATCGTTCTTTCAGCGGTTGGCTGAAATTTTTCGGCTGGCCATTCGCAATTCAATGCTGAATGTAGGGTTGGGGGCAACGTGCTCAACCATCAGCGCGGTTGCAAGTGCTCTGATTTTCTACTGGGGTGCCCTGATGGTGCGCGACGGCACCATTACGGTGGGCGAGCTGATCTATTTTAATATGTCGCTGGGGAATCTGTTTCAACCTCTTGTAGAACTGACCAATGTGAACGCGGTGATTCAGCAAATGATGGTTGTGATTTCCCGGGTGTTTGAGGTGATGGACGAGGAAATTCTAATCCAGGATCGTCCGGGCGCGGTGAACCTGAAGCAAGTCCGCGGGCGGGTGCAGTTTCAGCATGTGTGGTTTCGCTACAATGAGGCGGGTGACCACGTGCTGAAAGATCTAAGTTTTGAAGTCAAAGCGGGTACGTCGGTAGCGGTTGTGGGACCTTCGGGAGCCGGCAAGAGCACGTTGCTGAGTCTGCTGTTGCGGCTGTATGAACCCACGGAAGGAAAGGTTTTGCTGGACGATTACGACATTCGGGACGCGCGGGTTTCTTCTTTGCGCCGACACATCAGCATGGTGCCGCAGGAACCGGTGCTGTTTTCGGGGACCATTGCGGAAAATATTATCTACGGGCGAGACCGCGCCACCCCGGAGCAGATTATGGAGGCGGCGAAGCGGGCAGAACTGCACGAGTATATTATGACGCTGCCAGAAAAATACGAATCTCGGGTAGAGGAACGAGGCTCCAATCTGTCCGGCGGCCAGAAGCAGCGGCTGGCATTTTCTATGGCGTTGTTGACGGACCCCAGCATTCTGGTCCTGGATGATACGACTTCGGCGCTGGACGCAAAGACCGAAGCACGAATTCAGAAAACGCTGGATCACATTATGGAAGGGCGAACCACGTTTGTGATTACCCACCGAATTTCAACTGCGATGCGGGCAGACCGGATTCTGGTACTGGATGCTGGACGGATGGTGGGGTGGGGTACTCATGCTGAGTTGGTACAGCAAGAAGCGGTGTGCCGGCAATTTTACGAACAGCAGCAGGCCGGTGGGGTGGGGTTGGAAGAAGAAGAGGATGCCGAAGTGGTGCCGACGGCTTGAGCAGGTTTTCCAGAATAAAACAGCCCCAGAAAAAATCCTGGGGCTGTTTTTATGTTCCGTGTGATAAGGAATCAATTGGCAACTTCCAGGCGCTCCAGAAGGGTTTCATCTTCACCGCTGTATTTCTTAATGCAGAGGTCGCAATCCAGGCAGGAGCGGTTATAGCAGTTCTT
>JAQCGA010000450.1 GCA_027619145.1 bacterium
TTTCAATTTTGCGAATGGGGTATCCGGTTTCGTAAGGCCCCCCTTGCACGAGAAACGTGCGGCCCAGGGCGGTTTCGCTCAGGTTCGGTTGATCAATGTGGTAAAAGCTTTCTTTTTCTGTTGTGGTTTTTTTCAAGATGCGGCCTTCCAGCACGGATTCTTCCAGTTCTATGCTATGGCTGCCCAGGGCTGCTTGTGGCCCCCCGAGCAAGTAGGTAAACTCGGGTTCTCCATCTGGAGTGAGCGAAAATACGGTGACAGGACCGGTGGTTTCCAGATCGCCGTCGGGTGTGTGAAAGGCGGCTGTTTGTCCGGGCGGGCAGATTGCAATGAGGTCTGAGCCTTCTTCGCCGGTGACGTAAAATGCAACGCCTTCGCCCCGGGTGGGATTCAGGCGTTGTACTTCCCAGATGAAAGGCCGGGCACGCAGGCTGATGTCGAAGAGGCTGGCGAAGGTGCTGTTTGCCGGATCACCGGTTTTTTGCCGGATGACGTAGGGCACGGTTTCGCCGGTCATCACGTTGTCTCGGGAACCCGTGCCGCGTTCTCCCCAGCCATCGCCAATCAGGACGCGTTCCTCTCCGTCTGGCAGGGCGTAGACGGTAAGCTGGTGCTGACGGTCCAGTTCGAAAGAGATGGACCACGGATTTTCGGCCTGTGCAGTGGCTAAATTTTTTAAATCTTGCCACTGCGCCTGTGTTTCTTGCAGTTCCAGGTTGTGTGTTGTGCCTTCTGGAACGGGTCCGTGAAAGAGATAGTCGTGAACAGCCCCGCCCTGTACCCGGAAAACATCTATAAGATAAGAGCCTCTGTGGCCGTGGTCCACAATGAGGCAGAGGCGCGTGTACGTGTCGGCCGCATCGTAGGCACAGGAAGAGACCTGCATGACTTTTACGCGTGATGTGGTATCGAACAGGTGCAGGCTACCCCCACGGCCTTGTCGTTTTTGAGGCTGGCCGTCTACCAGTACGGTATTGTGAGCCATTGTGCGTACCGTATTTTGTTTGTCTGGCCGATCCCAGAGGTAGCCCAGATCCATCAGGGCGTCGTGCCCGTCTTTCCAGTAGACCAGATTGAGGCTGTCTTCGTGGTGGTGGCCGCCCCAGTCCGAGGCGCTGAGCAGCGCGGTGCTGGCCCGGCCGTGTTGGCCGGTGCGAAGGAGGCCAATCCGCAAGCAGGGGAAGAATTGATCTGTAAGTATCAGAGGGTGGTCCGGGTTTTCGGCCAGGTCTGGATTGCGGTGGAAGAGGGCGTATTCTCCGCCGTGGTGTTCCAGATCGTGCTCGCACAACTCGGCCAGGAGGGCCACGTGGTCTGCTTCTCCGTAGCGGGCGGCCAGGATATCTGCAATATCAACGGACATGCGGGCATTTGTATTGTCGTCTGCAATGACTCCGTACCCCAGGTCTGGCATGAGACTGTGCACATATCCGTCCTGGACGGCACGGTAGCGACTGTCTCCGTAGATGTCCAAATTGTCGATACGACCCTCCAGGCTTTCATATCCTTCCGGGTCGGAATACCCTTGCATGGCATCTCCGAAGGCGCGGATGCCGTTGAGGGTCATGAATCCGTATCCGGGGGATTCTGAGCTGAGTCCGTCTTCGAGAAACCATTCGTGCACAAAGTTGTTGAACCCCTCCAGCCCGAACCGCACGAGTTCGGGTTCGCCCAGGCAGAGGCCTACCAGGCCAGCGGCACAGCGGTTTGTGGCGCTTTTGTTGTTGAAATTGGGGTCTGCACACAGGAGGATTGTGCCTTCCAGGAGCAGGTCTTTCTCAATGGCCAGACGGTCTTCTTCGGAATAGATGGGGTGTCCGTTTGCCTGTGCCTCACAGGTGAGGTCGTAGGCAATGGTAACATGGGAAATGAAGATCCCTTCCATGCCTACACCGGTTGCGCGACCGGCCATCCAGTAGCCTACGTGTAGCTTGTTGTTGGGTTTGTTGGGCGGAATGACGAGTTTGGGTTTGGGCAGATCCAGGATGTGTTGGGATGCGGTTTCGGGGTCCAGGTCAGAAAATTCGCCGTAGCCGGAGTGGACCATGTAGCCCGGGTAAACGTGGGCGAATCGCAGCAAAATGTCACGAGCTTTTTGGGCGAATTCAACATTTCCTGTAAGTGCGTACGCCAGCCCTAAACGACGAGCCAGGTTTGCCATATGAGAACATTTTTGAGCGCGGATATTGGCGGTCCAGGAAGAGACGAAGGGGAAGCCAATAAGATCCCAATGTTTGCCGGTATAATAGGTAATTTTCTGGCCACCGCCGAAATCGGTTTCAATGACAAAATCTTCCGGATAGTCTGCATTGGGATAGACGGTTTTGCAGGTGGTACAGGTGAGGCGGTCCGGGTCTTCGGGAGACCAATTGTAGTTTCCGTGAACGGGCGCACCTTCGCAGGCCGGGCACATGGTGAAGAGGTGACTGTTGGGGGTTTCGCGGGGAATCATCTGTTCCAGGTAGGCGGCTGTGGTTTCTGGTACGCGGTTGACTTCTTCCAGGAGGTCGTTGGAGAAAGATTTTGCCCAGTCGTGGCGTTCGGTGTTGGCGCGGGCTATGTCCAGGTCCTGGGGTTTGACTGTTGTGGCCGGGTGGTGGACCTGTGTGCGGTGGCGTTGCCAGAGGGAGGTGTTCATGGAGGCGTCCTTTGCCGGAGGAGAGGGTGGATTGGTAGTCTGGTAGGGGCGACCTCCCGTGGTCGCCCGTCTGTTTTACGGTGAGTTCCGGGCAGCCACAGGGGGCTGCCCCTACGAAATTCAAAATCGGATGTCAATTGGTCTTGTCCGTGAGTTCTCCGGCCTGGGTGACGATTTTGCGGAAGGCTTCGGCGTATTGTTTGATGATTTCGGGGCGGTTGTGTTTGAACCAGGGGGTGGTGAAGCGGCGGCTGGCCATTTTTTCTGTGACCGGCAGGCTGCCTTCGGGCTGGCGTACGTCGTGTGAGGTATGGGCCAGGCGGGTGGGTTTTCCGTGGCCGTATACGTCTGCCTCGTTCATGACCGGGTGCAGGTGTAAGGTGCGGCCACCGGCACCAATGGAAACACCTTCGGCGCGGACGGCTTCGCAGAATTTTTCAAGAGGAAGGTTCCCCAGTTCTTCGGGGACATAGATTCCGCGTGTGCCGTACCAGCCGCCCATGGTGCTGCCAGAGTCCTTCGAGGGCCTGCCAGCGCGGAGGCCGGGGGCACCTTCGAGCTGGTCCCAAAAAAAGTTCATGGCGTTCTGGATTTCTTCCATGCGTTCTTTGTAGTGTTTGAGCTGTACTCGGCCAACAGCGGAGGAAAGCTGGTGCATACGATATTTAAGTCCGCCCAGGGGGAGTCCAGCGAATTTTTTCAGTTCCGGGTTTTCAAGTTGTCCGGTGCGCTCAGCGTGGCCCAGCGCGATGGCTCGTTCGTAGATGTTTTTGTCGTTGGTGATGAGCATGCCGCCTTCGCCGATGGCGAGGGATTTTCCGGCCATGCAGGACATGGCGGCTACGTGGCCGAGGCTGCCGGCTACCCGTCCTTTGTAGAGGGAGCCGTGGGCATGCGAGACGTCTTCGATGACTTTGATGCCTCGGGCATTTGCAATTTCCATGATGGGGTCCATATCCGTAGGATGCCCCGAGTGGTGGACTGCGACGATGGCTTTTGTGCGGTCTGTGATTTTCCGTTCGACATCGGCGGGGTCCAGGGTGAGGTTCTCTTCTTTGATGTCTGCAAACCGGACGGTGGCGCCCAGGTTTAGGGCTGGCAGAAAGGTGGCCCAGTAGGTGGCGCTCTGAGAGATGATTTCATCGCCTACGCCTACGCCGCATCCGTACATGTCCGCGTGCAGGGCTGCGGTGCCCGAGTTGTGGCCCAGGGCGTATTGGACGCCGTGCCATTCTGCAAACTCTTTTTCAAATTGGACGGTTACGTCTGTTCCAGACATGCCGCCCCGGCGCAGGACTTCGAGCATGGCTTGTTCGTCTTCTTCGGTGATGATGGGCCATTTGAAGAGGTCTCCGGGGGGGATCTGGACGGCTTTGGGGCCGCCGAGGAGGGCGAGTTTTTCCATTTGGATTGGACCTTTCTGTGGGGGAAGAAGGGGTTGGGGTGATCTGTACTGTGTGAAGGGGTGCCCCACCCGCGTGTCGGCGACCCCGTGTCGCCGACCTACTTTTGGCTTCGCCCCAAAAGTAGGCAAAAACGCGCTCGCTCAGGTGCCGCGAGGGGCTGGCACAG
>JAQCGA010000451.1 GCA_027619145.1 bacterium
AATGGGACTCATTCCAGACAAGCACGCCGTAACCGGACGACGGCGGAAGCTACAACAAATCATCTTTGAGGCAGACACACCCACAGGCAAATATTTTGACATCTTGCTCATGGTAAGCATCCTGCTCAGCGTGGTTACTGTCATGCTGGACAGCGTCCGCCCCATTCGAGTCCTGCACGGCGAAATTCTTCTTTATGCGGAATGGGCCTTCACCCTTCTTTTTACTGTAGAGTATCTCCTTCGCCTGACCTGTATAGGCCGTCCCGTGCGCTACGCAATCAGCTTCTTCGGAATCGTAGACCTCCTGGCTATTCTCCCTACCTATCTCAGCCTCGTTCTACCCGGCAGCCAGTATTTTCTCGTCATTCGGATCCTCCGGGTTCTTCGTATCTTCAGAGTCTTGAAACTCGCTTCCTATCTGGGCGAAGCAAAGGCGCTTACCCAGGCCCTGCACGCAAGCCGCCGCAAGATCACGGTTTTCCTTTTCACAATGCTCACCCTGGCCACCATCCTGGGTTCACTGATGTACGTTGTAGAAGGCGAAGCCAATGGATTTACCAGCATTCCCCGCAGCATCTACTGGGCAATTGTCACACTAACCACCGTTGGCTACGGAGACATTTCCCCGCAAACCGCCCAAGGTCAGTTCCTGGCGGCCATAATCATGATCATGGGCTACGGCATCATCGCGGTTCCCACCGGGATTGTCACCGTCGAACTCTCACGTGCCGCAAGAACAGAAACAAGCACCCAGGCCTGTCCACAGTGTAGCGCAGAAGGTCATGATTCTGATGCAACTTTTTGTAACCATTGCGGAGCCCGCCTTTGATCTATACGCACACGAGCCGAATCCGCTTGACTTTCATTTCTGCTTGCTATATTCTTGACTCTTTGAGCTACGCATCCCCCCTGGATCACTCAGTTCGCAACTCTCCTGACCTATGATAAAACAACGAACATTGCTGGCAACAGGCTGCATCTTTACCCTTTTCTTTTTTATACAGGCCTGCACCCCTTCAACGTCTACTCCACCGGAAACACGCGCGGCAAATCTCCGCCTGGATGCCCGATTCGCAATGGAGTACGGAGACCAGGAATATGCTCTGGAGAAATACAGAGAAGCCCTCAACTTGTTTCCCCAGGATCTGGATGCCCGCCTCGGTATCGCCGACATTCAAATGCGCAAGCGCAGATTCACCGAAGCAGCCGAAACGCTACAAGGGGCTCTCCCCCTGGTAAAAGAAGGAGAACACTGGGCCGCACTGGGCCAGGCTTTCCAAGCCGCACGCCTGCCAGACCAGGCCGCGGTTGCCTACCGAAAATCGGTTGAACAACTGCCTGGAAATCTTGCGTACCAAATTGCCCTGGGCAATCTCTACTTTGAATCGGGCCTCACGGACAGTGCGGCCAGCATCTACCAGTTTGCTCGGAACTCAAACCCCAACCTGCCAGGCATCCAACGGGGCCTTGGCCGGTGTTTTGCCCGAATCGGGCTCATTGACTCCGCTGTGGTTTACTTTACCCGAGCACTTGCACAAGACCCAAACAATTCAGACCTGCTGTGTGAACAGGCAGATGCCAGGCTTCGCCTGGGTGCTGCAGAGGATGCGTTGGTAGATCTTCAGCGGAGTGTACAATCCAACCCCTACCACATCCAGACCCGGTACCTGCTGGGACGGGCCTGGACTACCCTGGGGAACAAATCCAAAGCGGACCTGCACCTGGGTGTTTTCCAGCGTCAGAAAGAACTGGCCAGCCGGATTCTGGCTCTCGAACACGCCGGGGCAGAACGCCCTTCTGCAGAAACATTCCAGATGCTGGCTTATCTGTACAGACAACGGGGT
This sequence comes from bacterium, assembly GCA_027619145.1. Next base: position 1,845 of record JAQCGA010000451.1, read on the forward strand.
CAGGACAGCCTGGCAAGATCCAGCCTGCAGCGTGCAACCAGCCTGAATCCGATGCTCACAGTACCGCAAGAAACAGGCCACAATGGGGCGTTCTGAACTCGCAATCACCAGATTTCCACAGAAGATGTCCAGGAAGGTATACAATTTATTTTTTTTGTTTCAGAAAGAGATCAGCTCTCGCATTTCCTTACTTTTAGATCTCCGAACTTCAACGCACTGTTCCGGACGCCTCTTTGAATTGTGACGACCGAAACCGCAAACAGGATTGCTACTTCCATGTCGGATCAAGAACACGACTTGCCCCAGGCTCCAACGACCTCAGGCGTCCAACAGACGCCTGAAGACCGTGGCGTTACCTTACGTGCCATTGCCTTTGGGCTCTGTCTGGCCGTTGCGGTAAGCCTCCTGGGCAATACCGTTCGGTACATTTTGCACGCCTCGTTCATGGCGTACAGCCATATGCCCATGGGCAACCTCATTTTGTTCCTGTTTTCTCTCCTTGCGTGCTCTCCTTTGGCCTATCTTTTTGGTCAAAAATTCGTGTTCTCCACTTCCGAATGGATCACCATCTTCTGTATGGGATTCATCAGTTCTCTGGGTCCCACCTACGGCATCAGCGGGTATCTGGTAGGTATCCTCGTAGGTCCATACTATTTTGCCACACCCGAAAACCAGTGGTCCACCTATCTGCACCCCCATTTGCCCCAATGGCTCATCCCTCAAAATGATGGCAATGCGGTGGGAATGTTTTATGAAGGCCTTCCGCAAGGTGCTTCTATTCCCTGGGATGTTTGGATCATTCCGCTTACATGGTGGTTCTCGTTCCTGTGTGCAGTCGCGTTCGCCTGTGCGTGTACGTCCATTATCTTCCGTAAACAATGGTCAGAAAATGAACGGCTCGTTTACCCTGCCATGGAGCCTATTATCGAAATGACCACCCGGGGGGGAAATGGAAATCGCTGGGTGCCTGAATTCATGCAAGGCAAAGCCTTTTGGGCCGGATTTATTATGATTTCGTTTATTTTTGGCTGGAACATGATTGCCTGGTTCTATCCTCAGTTCCCCAAATTTCCCACCGCAAACCCACGCTGGATCTTCTTTTCTCGGGATTATCCACCTGGATTCTTTTTTCTCAGCACGGTTGTCATCTGCTTCTCTTATTTCGCCAGCCTGGAAATCCTGTTCAGCATCTGGTTTTTCGACCTCCTCTTCATCCTGGAGGGCGGTATGCTCAACAGATTGGGGGTGACCGCCATCTCGCCGTACTATGGAACCGGACGATACAGTTGGCAGACCGCCGGAGGATACGTCAGCTTCGCCCTGTGGGGAATCTGGATCGCCCGATTGCACCTCAAACAAGTTCTCCAAAAAGCCATCTGGCCAGATCGACACAATCTGGACGACAGCAAAGAATTCCTCTCCTACCGGGGAGCGGTACTCGGTCTGGGAATTAGTTGCCTCTGGGTGGCCATCTGGCTTGCTCGGGCCGGGATGGAACTCCATGTCATTGTCTTCCTGATTCCGGGCATGCTGCTGGTCTATACCACCGTAGCCAAAATGCTGGCGGACTCCGGCCTCATTTACCTCAATCCTCCCACCTCCGCGTGGGGTCTCACAACCACCCTTCTGGGCGGCTCTCACAACCTGCTTCCAAGCACAAAAGCAATACTCGGCCTTTCCTCGCTGGGCATCAATCACTACCGGGGGCTAACCGTTTCCTTGATGATGCACATCAACCGCCTGGCCGAACTCATACACACGAACAAACGCCGCCTGTTCTGGGGCCTGTGTATCGCATTTGCAGTAGGGCTGGTCACTTCCACCCTGTTTACCATCTGGCTGGGCTACACCATCGGCGGATACAACTTCCAGCCCAACTGGCTTATCATCAGTGCCGGTCGTGGCACCCTTCAGGGCATTGCTTCCAGCGTTAAAAGCTCCAAACCCATCGAAGTTACGAATTACTGGTTCTTCCTGTCCGGTGCAGCTTTCATGGCATTTCTCAACCTGATGAGGTACCGTTTTGTATGGTGGCCATTTCATCCGCTTGGATTTGCGTTATCTGGTACCGCACTCTCCCGCCTCACCAGCGTAACCATCCTGGTAGCATGGCTGCTCAAACTGGCAATGCTCAAGCTGGTCGGAGCCGGTTTCTACCGAAAGTCTCGCCCGTTTTTTATTGGAATGTTAATCGCCTATATCATCCAGGTAGCCCTGGGCCTCGTTGTAGACGCCATCTGGTTTCAACCTCAAGGCCATACGGTTCACCAGTGGTACTAATCTCTTTTCAGCCCGGATACTTGCAATCCCGCTTTCTCTCCGGAGTACGACCATGCGCCTGACCCCTAAAAACATCCTGCTGGC
>JAQCGA010000452.1 GCA_027619145.1 bacterium
GATTCTGATGCGGTTTTTGTTTGACAAGGTGCGAGGATGGCCGTATTTTAGTCAAAACTTGTTAATTGTTATTGGTTTGAGCATGGAGATGGCAGGGCGACACCCCTGTCTTGTGAGGCTCAGTAGGAGTGACTGTTTGAAATTTTCCAGGTGCCAGGAGGAGGCCGGATGATTTACGGAGTGATTGCCGTTGTTACCTGGTTTGCAGTAATTGCCGCCAAATACCTGACGGCTGCCCGGCTCCAGAGTTTACGCCAGAGGGTACTCGAGGCCGAAACAGAGGCGCGCAAAGCCCGGGGGCGCTTGAAGTCCGCAGAGAACGATCATGCTGTGGCCGGCAGAGGGGTTAAAACGCAACAACGGCAGAAAAAAACGCTCGAACGGCAGATTGAAAAATATCGGAAAGAACTGGCGGAACTCAAAAAATAACGAGATCACACTCAAGACCGGAGTTGGCTGCTATGGTCTGGATGTTTACCGTACTCTCGCTGACGGCTATTTGTTATACCGCGCACATCATTCTGGAACATGTCAGACACATTGGGGCTCTGAGCGCCCAAATTCTTCGATTCCAGGAAGAATGCGTTGGTCTGGAAATCAAAATTCGGGATCAGTCGCAGGAGCGGGAGCTTGCAAAAAATCGGATCGTAGACGTAGAGCACAGTGTAAAAGAACTGCAGTTGATTGTGACTGATCTGGTGACCCAGATTGGCAACAGCAAAAAGAAGAAAGAACACCGCGGAAAGTACCGGGTTGAGGAATAGAGAAGACAAGGCCGTTTGTTTGCGTAAACGTGCGGTGTAACCCCAGGGCTCGGGCCCGGGGTTTTTTATAGGCCCCGGCTCTGTATGGAGACCTTTCCAGGATGAAGGCGCTGATTGTAGATGATGAAGAAGAAATACGTGATGCGCTTGCGGCCGGTTTGCAATATGCCCAGTGCAAATGGGTGAACATGGCTGCTAACGGCGAAGAAGCCCTCCGTATGGGGTTGCAAACGGAGTATGACCTGATTACGCTGGATATTCGGATGCCAAGCCTGACCGGCATAGACATTCTGCCCACCCTTCGCACCATGTTGCCGCACGCAGTGATCGCGATTGTATCGGCTTTTGTTTCCGAATCTGTAACCGATGTACACCGCGAGCATGCAGACCTGGTCCTCCAGAAGCCGTTCGAAATGGAACGCATTTTGAAGCTCTACCGCCTGTCTGAAGAAATGCTGGAACGCCGTTCGAAGATTCGGGCCCTGAGCGAGTGGAATGCTACAGAACGCAAACCGGGCAAGGTGGGTGACCTGACGGGTGTACGGTTGGCTCGTGCGACGGACCAGATGGAGGAGGTGATTCGGTTTTACCGCGATGGCGTAGGCCTGGTAGAACCGAAAGGTGAAAATGGAAGGACTGTTATGGACCTGCCCGGAATCGGTTGTCAGCTTGTATTTACGCGGCCTTCAGGAACAAGTCGACAGGGCGAAGAGGAAGCGCTGGTTCTGGAACTATGTGAAACGGAGGCTTTTTCCAGTATTGTGTCTCGTCTGCGTTCTATGGGGTATGACCCGTTGACATCCGGGCCTCTACTACAGGACGAAGCGATATTTCAGGATCCGGATGGCCGCCGTCTTGTTCTGCAATGTGTCACCGATTCCAGCAAGGTCTAAACCCAAAGATCGACATATCTGAAGATGAGACGCATAGAACTTCCTGTTTTTTCAGAGTTTCCGAATGAGTTGACACGCCCAATAAATTGTAGTAGATTTGAAAGGTCCTATTTTTTGTCCGCTTTTTTGCCGGTGTGCTTCCTGGGCTTTCGTAAGAGTGTATCCGGCAGGGGCATGTGTGTTTGGGGAGACCTATTTAAATGGATTGGGTATCCGTTGTATTGATTATTGGTTTTGCTGCGTTTTGCTTCCAGATTTTTGCCGTTTTCCGGAAGCAGGCCGCTCTGTTGCAGCCCACGGTGGAACAGCTTGAAACAAGCCGAGCCAATGTGGAGAGACAGATCCAGGAATGTGAACAGGGCACAGAAGAGAGTTTGCGCCGGATTGAGAATTTAAAAAAAGAGTTGGATGCCCTGGATGAACAACGACTGGGGTTGCAAGAACAGGTCGATCAGAAAGAAATGATCCTGATTGAGGCCGGTGAGTTTGTGATGGGCGATGATGAAAGCGACCGCGACATTCAGCCCCAGCATACGGTTTTGTTGAACGCCCACTGGATGGATCGATACCCGGTAACGAACCAGGAATACAAGATGTTCGTTGATGTGACCGGACACCGAAAGCCGCCTCATTGGGTAAGCGGAACCTATCCTCTGGAGCAAGCCCGTCACCCGGTAACCAACGTGAGTTGGCACGATGCCGTCGCCTATGCCGAATGGGTGGGCAAGCGTTTGCCTACCGAGGGGGAGTGGGAAAAAGCGGCACGGGGCACACAGGGCCAGACGTATCCCTGGGGAGATGCTTTTCGGAAGGACAACGTCAATTCCAGCAACGATTATGGGGGGACCACGGCGATCGATGAGTTTCCCGGTGGTGCCAGCCCGTACGGTGTGATGGACATGTGCGGGAACGTGCTGGAATGGTGTGCGGATTGGTATTTTGATGAATATTATAAGATGAGCCCGATAGACAACCCCGGAGGCCCTCAGGGTGGGCAGTACCGGGTTGTGCGCGGCGGCTTTTATGGAGAAAACCGGCTGGGGGTTCGTTGCGTCTCGCGGCATTTCTCTCCGCCTTCTACCATGCAGGACACCATTGGGTTCCGGTGTTCAAAGACGCCTACTGGGCAGGCCCGGGAGTAGTCCCGGTTTTGAACGTTCCGGATGCCAGGGTGCAGGACGTTTTCTCAAAGAGGATTTCAGATTATGAAAATGGGTAATAAACGGCTGGTTGTTGTTGGTGACCGGGTTTTGATCAAACAAGAAGAGCTGGAAGAGCGTACAGAAGTAGGTCTTTATCTTCCCCAGACGGTTGTTGAAAAAGAAGAGGTACAAAGTGGGCGCATTGTGCTGACCGGCCCAGGCATTCCATTGCCGGAATCCCATGATTCAGATGAAGAACCCTGGCGGAGTGCTTCCAGCGAACCCCGGTATTTGCCTATGCAGGCGGAGATCGGGGACTTCGCGTTGTTTATGAAAAAAATGTCTATCGAGATTAAGTTCGAAGGCGAAAAGTACCTTCTTGTGCCCCATAACTCCATCTTGGTTTTGATTCGGGAAGAAGACGATATCCTGGGTGAGATTGAAGGGTTGGAAAACCTCTAAGACTACGTTGTTTTGAGAGGGGAGAACCAGGAATGGCAAAGTCCAGACGGGCCCGGAGGCGGGCCGATGAAACAGAACAGGATGTGCAACCGGGGGCAGATGCAGAACCCAGTGTGCGTGAACGTGTAGAGCTTGGGTTATTTCTGGTGGTTGAGGTCCTGTGTCTGTTGCTGTTTGTTGACTTTCTTTTTTTAGGGATATATGTGAAGTAAGTGGGCTCCGAACCGTCTAAAAAGCAAACAGGCCGTCGATGTTCTGACGGCCTGTTTGTTATGTACGGTCTGGAATAGATTAGCGGCGAGGGCGCAACGGAGGTCTTTCCAGGGATTGTTTTTCTGCCTGGGCTTTTTTTATGCGGTCTTCAAGTTCTTGAATCTGGGTGGTTAGCCGTTTGATGGAAGCGCCTTTCTCTTTGGAATGTCGGACCGATCGCAGTTGTAACTCTCGGGCATCGGACAATTCCCCTTTTTTTTCCAGGGCTTCCCGTTGTTGCCGTACCAGGTCCTGGCGCAATTTGCTGGATGCCCGGGTAAAGTAGAATTTAGCGCCGAGCGTGAGAATTATTAGAATAAAACAGACCATCCACCAGAACATATCGATATCTCCTCCGCGAAATGGGACGGATGGGAGAGGCGGCTTCGGATTTCAGGGCGATGCCTGCTTCTGTATGTACTGCTCACCGGCACGGGCTGCTGTAAGCAACGCATTGGGCATAAGGCCGTATGAGCCAATGGTGCTGAGGGGATCTGGAATGACAAGACCGGCAGAAACAATGAGGCGCATGGCATCTTCTACGGTAAGGGGCGTGTTGCGAACCTTTTCAGGGGGGAAGATCACGGTCCAGCCTGTGGCTGGATTGGGCGAAGTGGGTACGAAGACACATCGACCGATTTTCCCATTGTCGTCGAGTTTTATTTCACCGGTTGCAAAGCCCAGAATCCAGAG
>JAQCGA010000453.1 GCA_027619145.1 bacterium
TATTCTGATTGGTTGGGTAGCGGGTCTTGTGCCTGTTGTGGGGGAACTGGTTTTTGCAGTTTCTTTTATTCCAATCTTTTTCTCTGCGTTGATCGCGGTGTTTATTGCCCTTGTATTTATGGTGGCATTTACCATGTCTCCGGCCATTGTGGGTACGGTGGGTGAAGATACGCTGGAGGTGGTTATCCAGTCTTTCTCTCTGGCCTGGAGCCAGCCCTGGCGTTTGGTGTTGTATCTGGCGTGGATGAAGATTTCTGTATGGTTCGGCGTGATGGTGTTGGGGGCGTTGATGGCTTCTGCTCTGGGACTGGTTGGTTGGGCTTGCGGTTTGTTTATGGGAATGAAGCTGTCTAACATGTTGTACGCTGCAGGGATGTATCTGCCGTTTGACGTGACGCAATGGGACTTCGATTTTCTGGTGGCACAATACAGTGTGGATATGATGGAGTTTTTGCCCGAACCAGCAGCATTGTCGGGTGTGGACATGTGGTCTGGGCGTATTTTGACGGTTATGTTGATTGCGCTTACCGGGGTGTTGCTTTCTTACGCGCTGTCTGCCTATGCTTCGGGCATAAGTATGATTTATGTGATTTTGCGCAAGCGGAAAGATGATGAGAATCTGCTGGAATGGGAAGACGAGATGCTTGGGGAAGAGGAACCGGTCGTGGAGGCTGGTGGGTCTTCTGGCGAAACTGAAGCGGCAGGTGAAACAGGTGGGGGCAATTCTTCTGAGTCCGGTTGATGTGTTGCTGGCAAGTGTGGCGGCTGATGCCCGGTTGGCCGAAGGGCCGGAGGGCGTACGGCGGGTGTTCCGCGCGGTATTCCGGGAAGGCCCTATTCCATTGCGTGACCTGGCGCGTCGGGTACGGTTGCCGGTACCTGTGCTGGCGGCGGTGCGCGGTGAGTTGGAAAAACGAAAACTCCTGGAGCGCAAGGGGGGGATTGGGCTGACGGAAGCAGGGTTGCGTGTGGCCCAGGACGATTTGGGCCTATCGTGCCAGCGGTGCTTTCCCCGGCCGGTTTACCCAGAACTGACTTCGGAGCTTGAAGATTTGCGCCTGCGGATGTCGGAGATTTGTGCACAGCGCCCCCGGGTGGATGTGCGGCTGGATCAATCGCATGCTACGCCAGAGACTGCATTGCGGCGGGCGATTTACCTGTATGAAAACGATGCCCTGGAAGGGCGAGATGTGCTGGTTCTGGGGGATGACGATTTAACGTCGTTGGCCATTGGAATCCTGGTCGGGGCGCTGGGTCTTCGGTTGTCCCGGTTGACCGTCGTGGAGGTGGATGAACGCCTTGTCGATTTTTTGAAGCATGCGGCGGGAGAATTTCCGGTAGAGGTGGTACAGGCTAATTTGCGCGAGGAACTCCCGCAGGATCTCCGAGGGCAGTTTGACGTATTTTTGACCGATCCACCTTATACGCTGCCGGGGCTAGACCTGTTTGTTTCCAGGGGTGTGGAGGCGTTGCGCCCGGGCGGAGGCCAGCAGGTATTTCTCTGTTATGGAAACCGCACGCCCGAAGAAGCTGCTTCTGCAGTGGCTTCGGTTGCGCAAATGGGCCTGGCGCCTGTGGAGATTCTACCGGATTTCAACCAGTATGTGGGTGCCCAGGTACTTGCCGGTGTGAGTCAGATGATTCGCGCAGTAAGCACACCTCAGGCTGTGGCCCACGTACAGGATGCGTACTGTGGTCCTTTGTATACGGCAGATTTAAAGCGGGCTCGCAATGGCTGAATTGCCCTTTTCTGCAGAATCTCTAGCGCCCCATCACACGGCGTTATTGAAGGCGGCGTTTGCTTCGGCCCGAAAACGAGCGTGGTGTTATTATTCGCCGTTTCTTTGTTGTTTTAGCCTGCCTCCCCGGCGCGAGGTATTCGTGGCGCAGCGGCACAATGCGCTCTGGCTCCTGTTGCGGCGCAGCAATCGGTTTGGAGATCGAGTAGACCTGGTGGTGCCGCCGTTGCCGTTTTCGGTTGAGACGCTGGAGGCCGGGCTGGAGGATTTGCGGGCTGTCAATGGCTCTCGTTCGGTACGCCTGTTATGGGTGGATGAGGCCGATGCGGGGTTGTTGCCCGAAGCACGCGTTCGGGTGAAGCCCAAAGAAGTGGAATATTTTTACGATCCCAAACAGGTTACAGAAGCACAGGGGCGGCCGTACCGGGATTTACGCAAGCGACTGAGCCGTTTCTCTCGTGAGGTGCAGGCGGTGTTTCGGGAGATGTTGCCGGAAGATGTGCCAGCCTGCCAGGCGCTCCATGCGGCCTGGCGTCAGGTGCAGGGGCGCAAGCACGAGTTTCTGCTGGACTGGGGATATACACGCGCTGCTCTAGAGCGATTTGGCTTGTGGGAAAAGAAGGATTTGCGCGGGTGGGTTGTGGAGGTGGAGGAACGGGTGGTCGCGTTTGCATTGGGAGGAGAGATGCAGGAGGATCTGGCCAATTTTTTTGTTGCCAAAGCCGATCCTGGCATTCGGGGGTTGTCCGAGTTTTTGCGTCGAGAGGTTTGCTGTGCGCTGTCTGAGTATGACATGATCAACGACGCAGGCGACCTGGACCTGCCCGGCTTGCGGCAGCACAAGATGAAATTTCGGCCGGTGGCGCAGGCGCCGGTTTTTAGTGCGGAGATTTTTCGCGAGGAGCATTTATGATTCGATGGGTGAAGATTCTGAGCCTGGTATTCCTCTGCGGTCTGGCTGGATGTGGCGGCACATCTACCTATACCTCTTATCAGGTGGTACATTCTCCAGACCAGGCGCAGCCCGGAGAAGATATACGCCTGGTATCCCGGAAAGATACCGTTGTATATGGGAAACTGCTGGAGATAGATCAGGCGGGGTTAAAAGTTGTCGTGGAAGGAGAGGGGAAGAAGACGTTTTTGTGGGAAGAAATCCGGGTGCTGGAAAAGGTGGAGAAGGCAAGTGCGAGGAAATAAGAAGTTGTGGACAGAAAATGGACAGGTGACCGGCTGGACGGTTGCCTGTTTTTTTGTACGGGATAGGGATCAGATTTCGGTTTCGATGCCGCGTTGGGGAAGGAGAATACGTGTATTGGGGTGGCGGTGTTCCAGGGCCTGTTTCATCCAGGCGGTTGCGGCGGGTTCGCCGTGAACGAGGGCTACGGTTTTGGGCGCGAGGCGGTCTACAAGGCGAAGGAGGTGTCGCCGGTGGGAGTGGGCCGTGAAGAAGAAGCGACTGATGCGGCAGCGGACAGGGAGTTCCGGGCCGACCGGATCCAGTTGTACTGTGGAATCTGGAGGAGCGGTAAGAACACGGTGGCCGGGCATTTCCGAGTCCACGTATCCTACAAAGAAAATGCCGTGTTTTTCGTGAGGCAACATGGCTTCGGCCAGTTTGAAAGAGAGGGTATGGGCGGCCATCATACCAGAGGAGACAACGAAGATGGCGGGGCGGCGCAGATGGGAACCGGATCGCACGTCACCTGACGGGAGAGGGAGAATGTCCAGGTCTCTCAGGCGCAGATCCGGGTTCTGACGGCGTGTATAAGATGCGGTTCGGTCATAGATTTCGGAAATGCTTCCACCGGAACCGGCGGTGTAGATGTCCACATCTGGAATGCGGCCACGCAGACGCAGGCGGTGTAGCAGCGCCAGCATTTCCTGGGTGCGCCCCAGGGCGAAGGCGGGAATGAGTACGCTGCCGCCGCTTTCAAGTACCTCGGTGATAGATCGGGCAAAGCGGTTGATTTCGCCTCTGCGCTTGTGGTATTCTGCGCGGGGGTCTGCACTGAGTGTGCACTCGGTAATAAGCAGATCTACGGGTTCTTCGGGGTAGACCGCACCGGACAGGATCTCCTGGGGATGCGCTGCGGTATCTCCGGTGTAGAAGATGGTTCCTGAAGGCCCTTGAAGCCAGATGCCAGCGGCACCCAGGATGTGCCCGGCGTCGTAGAATTTTGCGGTGAGGTCTGCGCCGTGGGGATCCGGATTGTAGATTGGGAACGGTCGTTCTGAAGGAAAGCCCTGGAAGAGGTAGGAGATGAGATCGACGTCTGTGGCTGAAAAAAGCGGTGGGCCGGCGGTACCTTCCTGTTCCTGGCGTCGCATCACGCGTGCGGTCTGGCGCAGGGTGAGGGGGGCCAGCACCGAAGAGGCTTCGGACATGAAGACGCGGGCGTGGGGAAAATAGGAGATGGCTACCGGAAGGGCAGCGATGTGGTCCAGGTGGCAGTGGGAGATG
>JAQCGA010000454.1 GCA_027619145.1 bacterium
CGGCTGGGCTGGGCGGCCGGGTGGCTCTGATTGAACGACATAAAATGGGCGGCGATTGCTTGAACTTCGGTTGCGTTCCCAGCAAGGCCCTCATTTCTTCGGCCCGTGCGATTCATACCATTCGCAGTGCCGAAAAGTGGGGCCTCAAGAAACACGATCCACAGTTTGAATTTGGATCTATTTTTGAGCGCATGCGGGCACGCCGGTCCATCATTGAACCGAATGACTCGCGCGAACGGTTCGAAGGGTTGGGCGTTGACGTTTTTGAGGGAGATGCACGTTTTGTATCTCCTTATGAAATCGATGTAGATGGAATCCGCCTCAAGACCCGGCACGTTGTGATTGCTACGGGGCGTCGGGCTGGGATTCCACCCGTGGAAGGCATCGACCAGGTGCCTTATTACACCAACGAGACCTTTTTTGATACGCTGAACGAAAAGCCCGACCGGCTCATTGTGATTGGGGGTGGGCCAATCGGTTGCGAACTGGGCCAGGCCATGCACCGTTTCGGGGTGGATGTGAGCATTGTTGAGTTTATGCCGCAGATCTTTGGGAAAGAAGACAAGAACGTTGCGGGGTTCATGCGAGAACATCTCGAAGCCGAAGGCCTGCGTATCTTGACTTCTGCGGCCGCAAAAAAAGTTGCTTATCTCAACGGTGAAATTCATCTCACGGTAGGTCCGGCGAAAGAGGAGGGGCGCGACCAGGTCCTGGTGGCCGATGCGTTGCTCATTGCGGCTGGCCGCGTGCCCAATGTTGAAACGCTCGATCTCGACGTTGCCAGGGTTGCGTATGATCGGGGGGGGATCCAGGTGAACGAGTACCTGCAAACGTCGCAGAAACATATTTATGCCTGCGGCGATATTGCGGGTCCCTACCAGTTTACCCACACCGCAGATGCGCAGGCACGCGTGGTCGTGCGTAATATTCTGATGCCGTTCCAATTTTTACGACAGAAGTCCAGTATGTCCATTGTCCCATGGGCAACATATACTTCGCCGGAAGTGGCGCACGTGGGGTTGACCCGGGCCGAAGCGGACCAGCAGGGGATTTCATACGATGTGTACACCCAAACCCTGGACGAAGTGGATCGGGCGATTGTAGAAAATGAGACCGAGGGTTTTGCTGAGGTGTTTACTAAAAAAGGTGGAGACAAGATTCTGGGTGTAACGATCGTGTCCGAACACGCAGGCGATCTGCTCCACGAATTTGTACTCGCGATGAAGCACGATATTGGCCTTTCGGGTATTGCTTCGGCGATTCACGCATACCCCACCTTTGCAGAACTTGCCCGAAAGATTGGGGATCAATACAATCGTACGCGCCTCACGCCGCGCGCCAAGGCCATCTTTACATGGCTTTATCGGAAGTCAAGGGGTGCGAGCAGGCCCTCTGGGACAGCATAAGGGATCCTTTCTTTCGTTGGTACCAACATGGGAAAAAAGAGCGATGAATGGCAGATCGATCGGCTGAAAACGAACCGAAGCGCGTGTCCTACTGGAAGTGGATCGGGTTTGGGGCAATCATCGTTGCGCTGTTCGTGGTCTGGCGGATTTTGCCAATGGAGCAGTGGTTGGCAACATTCAATGCCTGGGTTGCAGGGTTAGGGATGGCAGGCATGGTGGTGTATGGGTTGTTTTATGTGGTCGCGACAGTTTTGTTTGTGCCTGGATCGATCGTAACGATTGGCTCGGGGTTTCTTTTTGGCCTCGGATGGGGCACGTTGGTGGTTTCTATCAGTGCTACAAGCGGTGCCAGTTTGTCTTTTCTGATTGCCAGGTATATTGCGCGGAAACACGTGGCAGAGAAAGCCAGGGCATATCCCAAGTTTAACGCCATCGATCGGGCTATTGGCCAGCAGGGCGGGAAAATTGTGGGGTTGCTCAGGCTCAGCCCGGCCCTGCCCTTTAGTCTGAGCAACTATCTGTTTGGGCTCACGGCAGTCAAGTTCTGGGCATATGTAGTTGCCACCTGGGTAGGTACGCTTCCTGGCACAGTCCTGTACGTTTACTTTGGGGTTCTCGGCAAGGCGGGGGTCAATGCCGCGACCGGAACCAGCGCTCCATTCGGTTCGTCGGGGCAATATCTTCTTCTGGCCGTGGGTCTGATTGCGACGGTTGTCGCTACGGTTTTCGTAACGCGTATTGCAAAGAAAGCCTTAAAAGAAGCCGCTGTGGAAGGTCAGGCTCAATAGAGAGACAGATGTGGTGGGTAGACTCTTTGGCTCCAATGGAGTAGCACCCGGAGACAAAGAAAAGGGTACGTCGTTAAAACGTACCCTTTTCTTTGTCGTAGAAGTGGGGTATATGATGCCTGGAATGAAGTGCTTCCGTGATGGTGAAGTACTGGTTATTTCTTCATTTCTTGCAGGATTTGATCTTTCACAGAGCCCGAGAGCGAATCCTGAACGTCAGAGAAGCTAAAGGTGGATAGGGTGTACCGAGCGAGAAGCATGTTTCCTGCAATGAGTAGACAGGCGAGAGAGATCACTCCGATGTACATCAGATTCCTGCGTCGGGTTTTTTTTGAGGGGCGTCTGCGCCGCCGTGTTTTGGTTTTGGAGGTGGGTTCGCTTTCTTTCCGAATAGAGCGTATGTGTTCCAGTTTTGCTGGAACCCGTGGCGGAGCCTGTGGGGCAGGTTCGGGTGTTTGGGGTAGGGAGGGGGCATCAAAGTTCTCGGGATCTGGTTCCTCTCCTGGTGCTTCGGTCTCTGGGGGAGCAAATACCCAGTTGGGCTCGCCGGGACCAATTGCAAGTTCAATTTGGGAGACCAGGTCGTCAACTTTGAAGGGTTTTTCTAGCGTTGCACTTACTCCAACATTCAAAAGTTGCTCTTTCACTTCTCTGGTAAGGTGGGCAGATACCACGATGACCGGGATGTTGTAGTCGCGTTCCCGAATAAAATCGAGCAAGGATGCCCCATCTACCGTGGGCATGGCCAGGTCCAGCAAGAGCAGGTCCGGGGCCTGGTGCTCAATATATTCCATTGCATCTGTCCAGTGGGTGGCGGATAGCGGCTGGTAATGGTGGATCCGCAAAATTTTTTCCATCAACTGAACAATGGACGCGTCATCATCAACAACCAGAACATGTTTCATTGCAGAAAGGGTAGCCTGTTCCATAAAGGGTTTCCGGTTGATACTTTGTTGTAAGCCGATGCTGAATGTGCCCAAAGGGCATATCGCGCTGTGAACATCTATCTCTTCATTCTTAATAGCACGATACGTACCAATAAGAGATCGGCACCGGTAAGGAAAATATAAATGATTAACTCGAGTTAAAAACAATTATTTATGAATGTGCTGATGGGAGTCGCCTGAGAAGGCACCCGAGGAGAATCATCATTTTCTGGTGGCAGTATGGTGCAAATACGCCATTTGACATCTCCTTTTTTCGTGCTTGACAGGTGGAAACATCGAGCGCTACATTAGGTGTAGTTGAATGTTGATGAAAAAGTGAAAAAATTGAACAGGTTCAAAGGTGCCCGGAGAAGGTGGCGCCACAGCAAGCCGAGAAGGGGTTGATTATGTTACGGAACCTGCTGCGGAAGATTAAGAATCGGCGGAAAGAGCATACGCGCGTGGATTTGAAGCTTCCTGTGAAAACTGCGGATCTGGACGGTCGCGCGTTTGAATTGGAATCTGAAAACATTAGTGATAGCGGGATTCGGGTACGGTCTGCTGTTCCCAATCTGGCAGAGTTTGTCGGACACCGGGAGCAGGTACCTCTGGATATCCACCTGGGGGAGACCGGGGAGGTGGCTCGAATCCAGGCGCGGCTCGTCTGGGCGTATCACACGTCTGAAGGTGGGACTGTGAGCGGCTGGCAGTTTGGGCAATTTGAAGGGGATGCCGAGCGGATGTTACTAGATTGCCTGAATCGGCATAAAGACAATTGATCTGAAAGGAAGGCGAATGGCCGATTGGGAGGAGCCGGTGCGTCGGCGGACGTTGAAAGAATACGTTGGCGTTGTGTTACGAGGATTTTGTATGGGAGCCGCAGATGTGGTGCCCGGGGTGTCTGGCGGTACGATGGCATTTATTACGGGCATCTACGAGGAGCTGCTCTTTTCCATCCGATCCGTGAACCTGGATGTGGGTAAAAAGCTTTTGCGGTTCCAGTTTAAAGAGGCTTTGTCGGCCATCAGGTGGCAGTTTCTGGTGGCACTTTTG
>JAQCGA010000455.1 GCA_027619145.1 bacterium
CCAACACTCAGCCAGAACGCCGCCCAGGATAAGAAAGAAAAAAGGTTCGATCATCCCCGTGCCACCTTCAACCAACTCCAGGACTTCCCGTCTCCGGACGGTTGTGTTGATGAGCCAGGCCCCCCCGATAAATCCCACAACAATCCCGGGAAGCCCCAGCATAGCGCAGGGACCGCTCAGGGCAGCCAAAACCCCAATCGAAAGATATACACAAGTGCGGCCTTCGCTGTAGGCGCGAAAAATGAAATCGAGCATGACGCCAAGTAAAAGTCCTATTCCAAACAGAACAACGAAGATTCCGGTGGTGCCAGCCGTGGTTACAAAACCGAGGTTCAAAATAGGATTTTCTGAAACAAAGGGGAACAGGATTCCCAGAAGGATGAGGGCAACCGGGTTTGTGCAGAGCGCGGGTGGAAAAGTTAGCCGTGAAGTATAAAAGAAGGCTTTCTGGCCCCAGTGAAAGATCAGTTCCGGGGTGCGAAGTGTGGTGACAAACGATGCGAGTAGCAAGGCAATCAGGCCCTGCGGCCGGTGAATTCCCACGAAGGTACTCAGGTAAGGCGCGATCAGGAGCACCAACACAAAGGTCGCCAGAAAACCCAGCCCGGACCGTGCAGCTTCCAGGAGAAGATGCCTGGTTTCTTCGCTGCGAAATCTTCTCAAATCAAAATCCAGGCCGGTTTGCAGGCCGAACCAGGCCAGGCCGATTTCCAGAAAGCTGTTGCGCAGCACGTTCAGAGAGACGGGAAACAGGTCTGAGTGACGAAGCGCCAAATTAAATAGGAAGCCTGCAATTAAGTAGTGCCAACGCCCTGCGCGGAGGCTGTCAAGTGGGCCAGACAGTCCTCGTTGTTCGTAGAGGCGAGTTCCTGCCAGGAAAATGAGAAAAGCAATTGGTACCCCGAACACAAGTTCCATTGATCAGATCCAAAGTTTACCTGTTGGGAAGAGGCCGGGTTTGCGGGGTTCACAGGAAAACAAAACCGGATGAAAGTGCCGCCACACGAGCGGGTAGCCGACGACCGTGAAGCGCTGAGAGTATAGCGCTTTCAACCAGCGAAGTCAAGGCAGAACTCCCTGTATCAGGCCCGGCAACTGCTTGACACGGATCGGGTTTTCGCATATATTCCTTGCCGGGCAAAACACCTTAAAAACTGAAGGTTACCAGCATGGAAAAGCGACCATTTGTGGGCGTTCTGTTTCGGTGTTGCCGGGTTTATGGCCGGGCATACTTGGACCGGGACTCCACTGTATATACGGCCCGGTGCCCACGCTGTTTTCAGTGTATCCAGATTCAGGTTTCTGCCCAGGGCAGTACTAGCCGGTTTTTTTCCGCAGGTTGATCCTGGCAGGCAGCCCTTTCCGCCCGGAGCTCGGTACTTATGGGTTGTGACGTACTCGAATTGCGCATTCAGAGTTCTTACGACGAACTCGAACAGGTTGTGAACCTGTTGGGCGAAGCCGCGAAACAGCTTTGCTTAACAGAAGAAGATGAAGCGGATTTGATGATTTCGGTTATGGAGGCGGTAAACAACGCGATCCAGCACGGAAATCGAGAAGATCAAAACAAGTTGGTATACATCCGTATTCAAATGGGTTCGGGAGAAATTACGGTGAGTGTGGAGGATGAAGGAGGGGGCTTTGAACCAGGTGCGGTGCCCGACCCCCGAGAACCGAAGAATTTAATGAACGTCTCGGGGCGTGGGATCTTGATGATGAAAGCATTCATGGACCGGGTAGAATTTGAACCAGCGGAACAGGGGACCCGTGTGACGATGACGAAACGGTTTGTAACGCATTGAAGATTCGAATGCATTTTTATCCGTTATACAGGTAAGGAGTGGAGCATGCAGATTTCGATATCTGGACACCATTTTGACCTCACAGAAAAAAGCAAAAGCTATATTGAGCAGGAAGCCGTCAAATTGGAACGTTTCTATTCTCCGCTGCTTGATCTACGGGTTACGATTACGGAAGAGCACCGGGTCATGAAAGCCAGCGTAGCCGTTCATGTGAACACACAACACCTGAGTGCTACGCACGAAGCCGAAAAGCTTTATCCTGCAATTGATGGGGCTATGGAGAAAATGGCACGCCAGCTCAAGAAGCTTCATGACAAACGCCGCAAACCCCGCCCCGTTTCTGCTCCTGACAGAATCGAGGAGTCGGCTGAAAACGAGGAATAGTCCGTGCAAACGATTTCGATTGGAGATGTTCTCCGGCTGCACGGGGAGCGTCTGGCCCTGGAATTTGTTTCCGGGAAAAGCGGGAAAGACAACCAATTGGCCACCAGCGACGTGCACCGTCCTGGCCTGGTTCTGGCTGGTTTTGTCGGGTTGTTCACCTACGATCGGGTGCAGGTATTTGGGAATTCAGAAATGCTTTACCTGGCAGGGTTGAGCCCGGATATTCGACGGGGCGTACTTGAAACCGTGTACCAGTTTGACATTCCGTGTGTGGTGGTTACAGATGGAAATGATGTGCCTGCAGACATGAAAACATTGTCGAATGAGCGCGGGATTCCTTTGTTGACCACTCCGTTTTCCACCACGAAATTCTCCCACCTGTTCCCGTATTACTTGGACGAGATTTTTGCACCCGAGACTGCAATTCATGGGTCGCTTGTGGACGTATACGGGATCGGGCTTCTGTTTACCGGCCGCAGTGGCATTGGGAAAAGTGAGATCGCGCTGGATCTGGTGGAGCGGGGCCACCGGTTGGTTGCGGACGATATTGTGCTGGTCTCCCGTAAACTTCAGGGCATTCTTGTCGGCACCAGTGGAGAAACCCTTCGTGACCATATGGAAATTCGAGGTCTGGGCATTTTGAATGTGCGGCGCATGTTCGGGGTGCGTGCGTTTCGTTTGCAAAAACGCGTAGAAGTGGTTGTTAAGCTGGTAGAGTGGAAGGATTCTGAAACCTACGACCGGGTAGGGTTGGAAGAAGATTGGGCATCCATTCTGGACGTTGAAATTCCCCAGGTGGCGGTACCCATTTATCCGGGGAAAAACATTACGGTTATCGCGGAAGCGATTGCGTTGAACTACCAGCTCAAACTCCAGGGATACCACACGGCGCGGGAATTCAACCAACGTCTTGTTGAAAAAATGAACAAGAAAGTACATGCGGACGTGCTGATTCGGGCGGATGTCGAATAAATGAACTGAGAAGGAGTGCCACAGAATGACGAAATATTTGGGGTTGTTTGCAGGGATTCTGGTTCTGGTTGTTGCCTGTGCAGACCAGCGCGCTGCCAATGAAAAAGAAGCCGAGCGGATGTATTATGTTGCGTTCCGGGACCTGGAAGGAGAACTGGGAACCTTGTCTCAGGCCCTGGATGCTTATGCGCAGGTAGCAGACAAGTACCCCCAGACCTCCTGGGGCAAGAAGGGGCAAGAACGACACGCGCAACTTCTTAAGGCGCAGGCGCTGCTGGAAGGGATTGAAGAAAAACAGAAGAATGAGCAGCTTTCGGTGTACGAGAAAGTTTGTGTGGTTGCACCGGGTTATGCCCCTGCCGTGCGGAGTTTGGGCACATTTTATTATAATAATACCTATCTGGCATCTCGCTCTGCAGCAATGACGCAGAGCAGCCTGATTGTAGACAATGTGATGGACGCGTGGGCGAAGCAAGATAGCCTGTGGTCCACGTATACGTTTCGGCCTACCCCAGAAGACCGAAAGTGGCGCGATACGCTTTGCAAACAAGCCACTCAGGTCGGTCGAATGCTCGAGGCTGTGAAACGGTACGAAGATGCTCTGCGTGCGGTTGAGCGAGGGTTGGAATATGCTTCCGGAGAAGATGTGATTGCCCACGCCGAGGTGTTTGCTTCTTTTTATATCTACCGAAGCGGCAGATTCGAAGAGGGCATTCAACGGGCTCGAAAGGCGCTTACGTACGAGTTTTTAGAAAAAGAAGACCAGGCACGCGCGTATCATGTGGTGGGTTTGTGCTATTCGACTCTCTACTCCCAGAACAAAGATCTGAAGGCCCTGGATGCGGCCATTGAAGCGTTGAATAAATCTGTAGGCATCAATCCCGGTAACTCCGAAGCCCGTGATATGCTAAAGAGTTTGAGAAGTCATCGCCAGACCATTCCGTCCTGATATCCGGCTGGAGATTATGCCCCGAGGAATTCCATGCCCGAACCTGTTTACCCCCG
>JAQCGA010000004.1 GCA_027619145.1 bacterium
CTGTACTGCTGGATGAAGTGTGTTACAAGCAGAGGAATGTCTTCCGGGCGGTTGCGCAGAGGTGGCACTGGAATTTCCACCACTTTGAGCCGGTAATAGAGGTCGCGCCGGAACCGGTTCTGTTCGACGGCCTGTTTCAGTTTCTGGTTGGTGGCGGCAATGATGCGGACATCTACTTTTACAGGTTGCGTATTTCCGAGCCGTGTGATCTCGCGGGTTTCGAGTACACGAAGAAGCCGAATCTGAGCAGAAAGGGACATCTCGCCGATTTCGTCCAGGAAAACAGTACCCCCGTCTGCGGCTTCGAAGATGCCCTGCCGTTGCGAACGCGCATCGGTGAACGCGCCTTTTTCGTGACCGAACAGTTCGCTTTCGAGCAGGGTTTCTGGAATGGCGCCACAGTTGATGGTGAGATAGTGGGCATGGCGTCTTGCGCTTTTTTGATGGATCGAAAGCGCGATCAGGTCTTTGCCGACTCCGCTTTCTCCGGTGAGCAGTACACTGACGGGCGTGGATGCGATCTGGTCAATGATTTCCCGGATTTCTCGAATGGATTCCGAGCGGCCCAGGATGGTGGAGCTTTTTGGGGGAGTGTGTTTTTGGAGAAGGCTCTGCAAGGTTTGCCGAAGCTGTTGCGCATTGGGCGGGAGGTCCAGCACTTCTTCGGGTTCCAGCCCGGCGAGCAAGGCGGGGTTCTGGTCTGGTGAGAGGAAAGCGAGGAGCGTGATGTTGTCGGCTTTTTCGTGCAGCAGGTCCGCCAGTTGCCGGGCGGCTTCTGGCAAGTTTTGTTCGTCAATCAGCAGAAGGTTAATGCTATTTCGTTGAAGGAGTTTGCGGGCCGGGCCCACACTGTTGGTCACAATGGCCTGCCAGCCAGCTGCTTCGGTTTCTGTACGCAGAATTTGGCCGTCTTGCTGGGATGAGGCAATGATCAGGGCATCCCGTTTTTGCGATTCAGACATCGTACTTCCAGGTGAATAAGGTGATCGTTTTTTTAGAAGATGTGGCGGTGTCTCAGGCGTCGGAAAGAGGCAGGTCTGCACCTGTAATGAGCAGGTCTTTGCCTTTGTGCACAATATACCCCTGGCTTTCCAGCCGCTTGAGCACACGAGAGACTGTTTCTCGCGTGGTGCCAGACATGTTGGCCAGATCCTGGTGGGTGGGTCGGTTGTGGATCAGAAGGCCTTCGGGGGTCGGTGTGCCCTGTTCTTCGGCCAACTGCAGGAGCGTTTGTGTAATACGCCCGGTTACGTCGGAAAGCGCGAGACCCTCTATTTTGCGGTCGGTTTTGCGCAGACGGTTGGCCAGCACGGCGAGTAGTTTGACGGCAATTTGAGGTTTGTTCTGGAGCAGCCGGAGAAAGTCTGCCCGGCGCACCATGAGGAGTTCGGTTTCTTGCATGGTGGTTACATTGGCCGAGCGAGGATGGCCGTCTAAGAGGGACATTTCGCCGAAAAAATTCCCTTCTCCCAACATAGAGAGAATGACTTCTCGCCCGTCTTCACTGACAATGCTGACTTTCACCTGACCACGGGAAATCACAAACAGGGTATCGCCCTCGTCTTCGGCCATGATGACGACCCGGTCTTTGGGAAAAACGCGGGGCAGGGCCACCTGGGAAAGCGCGCCCAGTTCGTCGTCGTTCAGGCCTTCGAAAAGGGGAACTCGTTTGAGCAGATCTCTGTGCATAACCACCCTCCCTGTATGGCCCATCCGATGAGATTATCGTCGGTTGGGTACGGACTGCGGAGCATTCTGGAGCAGGCTTTGTAGCTCCTTGATGCGGTTCCCGGCAGAGACACCAAAGGGGCTGGCGGAACCGAATTTCTGCTGGATTTTTTCGAGTTCTTGAATGGCTTCCCGGTAATTGCCCTGGGCAATATAGCATTTGGCCAACCCGTCGTGCGCATTTGCAATCCAGTCGGCAACGCCCTGGTTATCGTACTGTAACCGGAGGTATTCCCGCTTGGCACTTTCATAGTCTGCCAACAGGTAGTAGCTTTCAGCAACCGTGTACTGAAGCAAAGACCACTGGTTTCCCTGAGTCAATTTCAGGAGTGGAATGATTTCCTGAACGGCCTGTGCATAGTCCCGGTTGAGGGATAACATGATGCCAATGTCGATGCGGGCCTCGGCAGCCAGATTGTCGCGGGGAAACTCCCGGACGAGCTGGCGAGCGTAAGAAATGGCCATGTCGTACAGCTTGAGCCCTCTGTGTACTTCCACCATCTTTACGAGTACCGCGGGTTTTTTTTCTGGAGAGAGCGCATTGCTTGCCAGTGCGCCCTGATAGGCTCGGGAGGCTCTGGCATAATCTTCTTCCTGGTTGTAAATGTCGGCCAGTTCCAATGCGGCATCGGGCCAGTTCTGGTTGTCCGGATACTGTTTAAAAAAGGTGGCCAATGCGTTGAGGTGGTCTTCTGGTTTGCCTTCTTTTTTGAGAGCCTGAACCCGGTAATAGGCAGCGTCTGGAGCGGCAACGGTGCTGGCGTTGTTTTTGATGACGTCTTCAAATATCTTGCGGGCTTTGCCGTGGTTTCCGGCTCGCAAATAGTATTTGCCTTCTTCTACGTCGAACCGGGCCAGCCAGTCGTGCGCTTCTTTGTATGTCTTTTTAAATTCTCGGGCTGCCTGCTCCGCTTCTTTGATATTTTTTAGTCGATACAGGCAGAGCACCTCATTGCCAGCCACAGACTCGTTGCGTGCGGGTGCTGGAATCTTTTTGTACGACGCCAGTGCATTTTCGTACTGTTCGGTTCTAAATAAAAGGTCGCCTACGGTCTGGCTGGCGCTGCTGCGCAGTGGGCTGTCTGAATGGTTTTCTGCAAAATCCTGAAAGGCCGCAATGGCTTCTGTTGTACGGTTTAATTGCGAGAGCAGTTCTGCTCGGGCAAACGCAATGCTGTCTGCATCGGCGACATTGGGAAAGTTACGTTGGAACGTCGCATAGATTTCGATGGCTTTTTCCGGCTGGCCGTTTTGACGGTAGGCACGTGCAAGCCGCCGGAGTACCGGAGCCTGGGCACCGCGCTCCAGCAGGCTGACGTCAATTTGAATGGCGCGTGGATAATCTCCCATGCGCGTGTAGCTTTCGGCCAGAAGGGCTCGACTCTGGCGTTCCAGTTCGAGGGACGAGGGTGCGGTAAGGAGTTCGGAGAGTTCCTCGGCGGCGCTGGGGGCAAAGCCCCGTTCCAGCAGAATGCGGCCCAGTTGAAATTGGGCGTGGTCGGCCAGATCGCTTTGAGGAAAATGAAAGAGAAACGTACGCAGGGTTTCTTCGGCTTCGATATAGGTTTTTAACAGGGCCTGGCAAAGTCCTACGCCGTAGGCTGCCTGCGCTTTGAGCGGGCTTTCCGGGAAGCGGGTACTCACGCTACGATACGTCTGGAGGGCTTTCTGCAAACTGTCTGGGCGAGACGCGCCCAAAAGCCGATATGCATCGGCGGTGCGCAAGAGCGCCATGTCCATTCGATCTGTTTGGGGATAGGTTTTCTGGAATTCGACGTAGGACGAAAGCAAGATGCGGGCGCGTGCAGAGTCTGTAGCAACCGTATCCAGGCCTGCTTCGAGCAGGGCAAGTGCGGCATCGTCTGCCCGGTCGCTGTCTGGGAAACCGGAGAGGATGCTGTGGTACTGCTCGATGCTTTTCTGATTCCAGGAATTGGCTTCTTCGGGGCGGTCTTCGAGCCGGGCCTTGCGGGCGAGCTTTGCGTGGGCCTCGGCCAATAAGAATGCGGCTTCCGGAGCAAAAGGCGGAGGGGTTTCACCAGAGAGAGACCTGGACAGGAAGCCTGTGGCCTGGTGGTAGCTGCGCCGGGTGTAGAGGAATGTGCCCAACCGGAACATGGATTCCGAGTTTTCCGCAAAGACAGGCAGGTCTGCCAGAAGTGCTACGATTTCTGTGGAAGCCCCAGGGTCAACTGCAAATTCTCGCAGATACTGGATTCGTTTTTCGGCAGATATGGCCCGGGGACCGCTTGAAAATCGGTGGAGGTACGAACGGTACTCCCGGATTGCGAGGTTGGGCTGGCCGGTTTTTTCAAAGGTGCGGGCAAGGCCGAACAGGGCTTCTGCGGCATATTGTGAAGGCGCGGTTTCCAGAAGTTGCTCGTACTCGCTTCGGGCCCGGTCGTACCAATCCAGATCTTCTTCGTAGGTGCGTGCAATGCGCAGCCGAGCAGAAGCCTTTGCATCGATGGTTTCGGCCCGGTCTGCATAGGCGCGATAGGCCGTAAGGGCTTTGCTGGGTGTTTTGAGTTTCCGCCAGATGTCGCCGATGTCGCTGAAGGCCTGGGCACCGGCCTGGGTATTGGCGAATTTTTCCTGGAGCCTGCTGAAGGCCCGGAGGGCTTCCTGGTATTGTTCCAGATCTGCATAGGCGCGGCCCAGGCCCAGCCAGGCGGGTGCCTGAAACGGGCTGTCTGTATACACTTCCAGGAATTGACGGTAGAGGGCGCGCGCTTCGTCGTTTTTGCCCAATTTTCGGTAAGTATTTGCCAGGCCCAGGACGGCCTGCTGGCGGTTCTGGTTTTGCGGCAGATTTTGCCGGGCCATCGAATAGGTATCAGCCGCTTTCTGAAACGTACCTCTGCGTTCGTACCAGGAAGCCATGACGAGATAGGAAAGTTCGGCTGAATTGCTGCGTGGGAATCCGGTACGGAGTTGTTGAAAGACTTTCTGGGCTTCGGGTTCGTCTTCGTGGTTCAGTGCGATCTTGCCAATTTCCAGCAACGCGTCTGGTTTGCGTTCGGTCGGGTTTGTATATTGAAAAATGGTGCGGAACCGGCCCAGGGCTTCTTCGGTTCTTCCGGCATCCAGAAGAACCAGCCCCAGGTTGTAGACGGCTTCGTGGAAGAGCGGCGATTGTGGATACCGCGTGAGAAGGGTTCCAAATGCGGACTCGGCTGCATCCAGATTTTCGCCCCGGTGGTAATTGTACCCGGCAGAAAGCAGATCCTGGGCCGCGTATTCTCCGCCTGTAAAAGCGTCATGCACTTCTTGGAAGGCAACCCCAGCTTTTGTATATTCTTCCATTTGTAGGAGTGCTTCGGCTTTTCGACGCATGGTGGTTGCTACTTCCAGGCGCCGGGGGTATCGGTCCAGAAAATCCTGAAACGCACTTACGGCTTCCTGGTATTCACCGCTTCGGAAGTGCGCTTCTCCCAGGCGAAGCAGGGCGGTAGGCAGGCGGTCGTTGGTGGGGTAACTGACGATGAACCGCCTGAATTCCTGCGCCGCATTGGCATAATCTTTGTCATCGAAGAGCCGCTGGGCGAGGTCGAAGCTTTCTTTTTCCTCTTGCAAATCCTGCCCGGATAGGGGGGCGAACAGGCCGCAGAAGAAGCACAGGGCCAGCAGGATACCCGTGGTTCGCAGAGTACACAAATGCCGCATGAAGACACATTTCAAAATGATCATAATATATAATTTTTAAGGATGTTTAGGTCCGTTTTCTTGAAATTGCTTATTGAATTTATCACATTTCTACACAGGCGTCAATCTTTAATTTATCTGGCAGCTGTAGAGAAGTTTCTACCCGGGCGATCCGGAGGTTGATACAGCGTGCCTGCAAGTTTGGCAGGATTTGATACGAGGGAAATGAACGTGGCCAAGACGGTTGAACAGGCTGTAGCTAAGCTTAACCTGGGATTGAAAATTCTGAACCGCCGGGCGGACGGGTACCACAATATTCTTTCCGTATTTCAGGCCATCGACCTGTGCGATGTGCTGGAATTTGACACGGCTGCACACGGTACTACGGAGATTGTGTGCGACACGCCTGGAATCCCAACGGGTCCAGAAAACCTGGTGTACCGGGCCGTAGACGCTGTGCGTTCAGCAACGGGTGCGACACATGGCCTCCATATTCGGTTGATAAAAAAAATTCCGGTGGGGGCTGGCCTGGGAGGAGGGAGTTCGGATGCTGCAGCAACCCTGCGGGCATTGAACCGGATGTGGGGGTTGTGTTTTTCGAACGCAGAACTTCACGATCTGGCAGCAGGCCTGGGTTCGGACGTACCCTTTTTTTTACAGGGCGGTACGGCGCTGGTAACCGGGCGGGGCGAGCAAATTCGGCCAATGTTCTGGGATGGAGATTTCCACTATGTGCTGGTGTATCCAGAATTTGAGGTCTCTAGCGCGTGGGCGTACCAAAATGTGAAAATTGGCTTGACAGGAGCGTCTATATATATTAGTTTTCTGAATTCTATGTCTGAATCTGGAAAAATTCGATCGGGGAAATTGATCGAGTGTCTGGAAAATGACTTTTTACCACTTCTGGAAACAACCTATCCGGAAGTTGGGCAGATCCTGGACGAATTCTCGGCGGCCGGTGCGCTGGGGTGTTCGCTCTCCGGAAGTGGATCGACTCTTTTCGGTGTTTTTGAACAAGAAAAGCGAGCTGTGGAAACCGGCGTGGTTTTGCAGTCCCGGGGATATCGAGTTTTCCATTGCCGGGCCGCGAGCGACTGATTTGATGCCGGGTCGTCTAATGGTAAGACAGCGGCCTTTGGAGCCGTTTATCGGGGTTCAAATCCCTGCCCGGCAGTTCTTTACAAAGTATTTCATGCAAAAACAACCATCGGTTGTTTTTGCATGAACGGAGGATTTTGGATTATGGCAGAGAGCACGATTTTGCAGGCGGAACTGCGTTCCGAAAAAGGCAAGCAAGTGGCCAAGCATCTTCGGCAGACAGGCCATTTGCCGGCCGTTGTGTACGGAGAAGGTGGTCCACCCATGGCCTGTACGGTCGATCGGAAGCAGTTGGAAAACATTCTGCATGCCCAGGGCCGGAACGCCATTGTTGCCCTATCCCTGGCAGGGAATACCCAAAATACCATTATCAAAGAGCTTCAGCACCATCCTCTGGTGCGTGGTATTCTGCATGTGGATTTCCACCGGATTTCCTTGACAGAAAAGATTGTGGTGGAGGTGGCGGTTGACGCGGTAGGTATCCCTGCAGGGGTACGGAACGACGGCGGTATTCTGGAGCACATGTTGCACTCCATTGACATTGAGTGCTTGCCCACAGAGATCCCGGAGAAAATCACGTTCGACGTATCCGGCATGCAAATTGGGGATACCATCCACGTTTCGGACCTGGTGACCGAGGGCGATATTACCATTGTGACAGAAGGGGATCGATCCGTATTCGTGGTGGTTCCGCCTACTGTCTTGAAGGCGACCGACGAAGAAGATGCAGAGGAAGCCGAAACAGAAATGCAGGAGCCCGAAGTCATCGAGCGTGGCAAGCGCGACGAAGACGAAGACGGCGAGGACGACGACAAGTAAAGAGGGGACACAACGGTGCGGGTTGCTGTTGGCTTAGGAAACCCGGGGGTGCGGTACAAAAATACCCTTCACAATCTGGGATTCCGGGTTGTGGATTTACTGGCGAAAGAAATGGGTGGAAACTGGAAGGACGGTTCCACCCATCTCTTCTGCGAAGTCCGTTGTGAAACCCTGCCGTTGCTCCTTGTGAAGCCAATGACGTATATGAACAGCAGTGGTTTTGCTGTGGCGGATGTGGTGGAGCGGTTTGGGGTGCCTCTGGAAGATGTGCTGGTGCTGGTAGATGACATACACCTTGAACTGGGGCGTATGCGCTTGCGGCGCCGGGGAAGTGACGGAGGGCACAACGGTCTGGTGTCCGTTATTGAGACAATGGGGGGTTCTGGTTTTCCACGGCTACGCCTGGGAGTTGGAGCGCCTCCGGATGAGATAGATTTGATTGACCATGTATTGAGTGAGTTTCGCGCAGAAGAATTTGAACGAGTTGAAACGTTGGTCCGGGCGGCGGCGGATTGTGTGGCGTGCTGGACGGCGTTGGGTCTGGATGTGGCGATGAACCGTTTTAACACCTGACGGCTTCGCAGCATCTTGTTCGGAAGGGAGGAAGCACATGGTTTGGGCACCGATCTTTGGGGTTATCGGCCTTTTCTTTGCGGGCATCACCTATTTGTACGTTTCCCGCCAGCCGATCGGTACGGACCGGATGCGGGAAATTGCAGAAGCGATTCACGAAGGTTCAATGGCATTCCTCAAGCGCGAATACAGTGTACTTGCCGTTTTTATTGTGGTTGTGACCATCTTGTTGTACGTAGGAATTGACCCCCCCACAACGGCATTGGCGTTCCTGGGCGGGGCTGTCTGTTCGATTTGCGCCGGGTTTATTGGAATGCAAGCCGCAACAAAGGCCAATGTTCGGACGACGCATGCAGCCAACCAGGGCGGGCAAGGAAAGGCACTGAACATTGCTTTTTCGGGCGGTGCCGTCATGGGATTGGCCGTGGCCAGCCTGGGACTTCTAGGGGTTGGCCTTCTTTTTTATTTTTATGGAAACCCGACGCAGTCTTCTATTATTAACGGATTTGCAATGGGTGCCAGTTCAATTGCGCTATTTGCCCGTGTGGGTGGTGGAATTTATACCAAAACGGCAGATGTGGGCGCGGACCTGGTTGGGAAAGTTGAAGCGGGTATTCCAGAAGATGATCCGAGAAACCCCGCGGTTATTGCAGACAACGTAGGCGACAACGTGGGCGATGTGGCCGGTATGGGTGCCGATATTTTTGAATCATATGTAGGCTCGATTGTGGCCACCATTGCGATTGCAGCTACTGCGGGTGTCGAACTCTTGAATCACCTGGCTGTAGGAGCCGTGGCAGCAGACCCCACGCAGGTGCGACTGGCGGCCATGCAACTTCCTTTGCTTGTGGTGATGGTTGGTCTGGTATCCTCTCTTATTGGCGTTGGCTCCATCCGGGTTTTACAGTCTATTGATCCAGCGGCGGCGCTGCGGTATGCAACGTATATTGCAGCTGTTTTGATGCTGGTAGGAACATACTTTATTGTAGAGCGTACCGGCCTTACACCCGGTGTGTTCTGGGCCGTGTTGTCCGGATGTTTGGCTGGTATTGTCATTGGTCTTTTGACCGAATATTACACGGGTGGCCCACCCGTTCACCGAATTGCGAAGGCTTCAGAAACCGGTTCGGCAACAAATATTATTGCTGGATTGGCCGTAGGGATGGAAAGTGCAGCGCTTCCGGTTCTGGGCATTTGTGCGGCCATTGGCCTGTCGTTCCATTTTGCCGGTCTGTATGGGATCGGGATTGCCGCAGTGGGAATGCTTTCCACGGTCGGTGTGACGATGGCGGTGGACGCGTACGGACCCATTGCAGACAATGCGGGCGGGATTTCTGAGATGGCGGGATTGGGGCCTGAAACGCGTAAGATTACAGACGGACTGGATTCTCTGGGGAATACGACTGCGGCGATTGGCAAAGGGTTTGCAATCGGTTCGGCCGCACTGACTGCACTGGCTTTGTTTTCTGCATACACATCTACGGTGGGTCTGACGTCGATTGATTTGACCAAGCCGATGGTGGTGATTGGATTTTTTATAGGCGGCGTAATTCCGTTTCTTGTGGCCGCCCAGACGATGACATCGGTGGGCAATGCCGCATTTAAGATGGTGGAAGAAGTTCGGCGGCAGTTCCGGGAGATTCCGGGTTTGATGGAAGGAACCGGCAAACCAGATACTCGCCGGTGCGTGGATATCTGTACTGTGGCTGCTCTGCGAGAAATGGTGGCACCCGGGCTGGTGGCGGTATTTAGCCCGGTGCTGGTTGGTTTTATTCTGGGTGCAGAGGCACTGGGCGGGATGCTGGCCGGGGCCACGCTGAGCGGCGTGCTGATGGCTCTGATGATGGCCAACAGCGGCGGAGCGCTGGATAATGCAAAGAAATATATTGAGGAAGGCAACCTGGGCGGCAAAGGTTCTGATGCACACAAGGCTGCTGTGGTTGGAGATACGGTTGGTGATCCGCTGAAAGATACCTCCGGGCCTTCGATGAACATTTTGATTAAGTTGATGTCTGTTGTTTCTCTTGTGTTGGCCCCTCTGCTGATTGTGCATTGAGTAGAGCATATTTAGAGCATATCGCGAAAATTTCGCTGAGCGTCGTGGACGGTTCACGGCTCCCGTATTCAACCCCGCCCGGGAAAGTTCCCGGGCCTTACGTCCAAGGGGAGGTTGTTTAGATGGAAAGAGATTATGAGCTGGCGTTGCTGGTCAATTCCCAACTTCCGGAAGGCCAGGCAGAAGAGACCGCCAAACGGTACGAGCAATTTCTCACCGAACACGGGGCTACGATTGGAAATGTAAACCGTTGGGGCGTGCGGAAACTGGCGTACGAAATCCAGAAACAGCAGCAAGCCGATTACACGTTCATCCAGTTTGAAGCAGGGGTAGCTCTGCTTCCTGAACTGGAGCGGGCTTGTAAGCTGGATGAGACGCTTATCCGGTATATGGTGGTTGCAATTGAGGAAGGACTGAAGGTACCGCCGGTGGAAGAGGAATCGCCCGAAGCTGGAGCAGATTCGGACAAGGACGACGAAGACGGCGAGGATGAAGAAGACGGCGAGGATGAAGAAGACGGCGAGGATGAAGAAGACGGAGACGAGGACGGGGGTGACGGAGAATGAACCGGATTAAAGTCTGCCGGTTTTGCGAAGATAAATCCCTGGGGGCGGATTACAAAGATGTTCGGTTGTTGCAGCGGTTTGTTACTGAGCGTGGGAAGCTCCTTCCCCGGCGTGCCTCGGGAACCTGTGCGAGACACCAGCGCCTGGTGACTCTACACGTTAAGCGTGCCCGCCAGATTGCTCTGTTGCCGTTTGCTTCCGACCTTGTGAAGTAATCAGTATCCCTCGACACAAAAGGGTACTGTAAACCCGTCCATCGTACTTATCAACTCATTAAACTCAGGAAGAACTGTTATGAAGGTGATCTTGATAGAAAGTATGGAGAACCTGGGCGAAGCGGGTGAAATTGTGGAAGTGAAAGGCGGTTACGCCCGCAACTACCTGTTGCCCCGCAACCTGGCCCTGGCTGCTAACAGCAAGAACCGGTCGGTATATGAAGAAGTCCACCGGCAAAGAACCGCCCGGAGTACAAAGGCGAAACGAGAAGCTGAAGTGCTGGCTCAAAAGCTGGCCAAAGCCTCGTGCACGGTGCCTGTGGCTGTGGGTGAAGAGGATCGAATTTTTGGCTCGGTCACGGCTCAGCAGATTTCCGATCTGCTCAACGAGCAGGGTTTTGAAATTGACCGCCGTACCATTGAACTGGAAGAGCCGATCCGGGCGCTGGGTGTGTACGATGTACCTATCCGGCTTCACCCAGAAGTAGTTGCTCAGGTAAAAGTGTGGGTGGTTAAAGAGTAGGCCATATTGGAAATGCGTCTATCGCGACGGGGCCCGCAGGTTAAAGGTTCTCTGTTGCATATGGACTGAAGCGGGGGACGAGAGTACATTCGTCCTCCGCTTTTTTGTAAGAATGCCGAAGAGCCTATCCGGAAACCTCATTCGGCCTTCGAGCGGCTACGAGCGCCGCGGCCTGCGTTGCGCTGCATCGGCGAATCACAGAGGATTCGCCTGCTTCGCGCGCCTTGTCCACGACACTCTCGCTCGCTCTCGGGGCTCAAAGCAGGTTTCCGGATAGGCTCTTAGTTGCAAACAAAGCCGGCATTCATTTTTGACGCTTGAAAATGGAAATAACAATTTCTCCTTTAACCGGATACGAAGAGGCGAGTTCCCAGCCTTCGTCCCCCAGAGCCTGGATGTTTTTAAAATCGCTACCACTTTCTGTGAGGTACGGGCTATGCTTGATAATTGTATATTTCCATTTTACCGTTTTTGTACTGGACTGTCCAACAGCGTAATTTCCAATGGCAAAAGACCCCAGCAGAAGCCCTCCAACAAGTACGGCAGTAAGCAATCTGAAGCGCATCGTATTCCCCTTTCTATAAAATGTAAAAATGTAAGACTTCAAATGCTGAAAATTAGCCAACAAGGGTGCAGAATAAAAAGATAATACGGTTTCAAAAGTGTCCTGTCAAGTCGGTCCGGGAGGTGGTTCAGAATGGCGCAGTGTATGGAGAACGAAAAAAAAGGGCGGTTTCTAACCTGGAAGCCGATTCTTCTGGCTGTGGGCGTTCTCGTGCTTTCTGCCTGGCTGGTACAGAAGGTGGAGCTGCTCTACGCAGGTCCGTCCATTGCAGACGGGGTCTTTCCTGCTGTTCCGGTGGCTGTGCTTGCTTTGCTTGCCCTGGGGGCGTGGCGCCTGGACCGTGGAGACCGAGCGGTGTTCTACGCGGCTGTTACTGTGGGGTTACCGGTTACGGCCTCGGGGCTGATGCATCGTTTTCTGCCGGCTCTGGTGACGGGGTTCTACGGAGGTTTTGCCAGTCCTACGGGCCGGTATGCCCAGTTTCTAGAGCAGATTCCGCCCTGGCTGGCACCCGGCGGGCCAAACTCTGCGGCTGCGATTGGCGCGTTTGAAGGGGCCCATTCTGTCCCCTGGAGCGATTGGGTTTTTCCGCTGTTGTTCTGGCTGTTTTTTTTTCTGGCCCTGTTCTTGACTTCGTTTTGTCTGGTTGGGATTTTGCGGACGCGCTGGCTGGAAACGGAGCGCATGGGGTTTCCTCTTCTGGGATTGCCGCTGGGCCTGTTGGGCGCAGATGAAGAAAAAATGGGTCTTTACCGACGCCGCGCTTTCTGGTGGGGCGTTGCTGTGCCTGTGGTTTTGTTTGGCGTGAACGGGCTGCACCACTATTTTCCATCTGTCGGAGAGATTTCAATCGGGCTGGACCTGGGTCATTTTCTACTGGATCCACCATGGCGTTCGATGGCTTCTTTTACGTCTCCGTTCCGGTTTGAGGTCACACCAGCGCTGGTTGGCGTCGCATACCTGATGCCGGTAGAGGTGTCTTTCAGTACGTGGTTTTTTTTCTTGCTTACCCGCTTGCAACTGCTGTTGGCCCATCTGGCCGGAACGTCGGAAGAACATGGCGTTTTTGTGGGTCTGGGGTCCCAATGGTTAGATTGGCCGAATACGGTTCCCTTTTTTATGTCTCAGGCACGTGGGGGCTTGATTGTACTGGCACTGGTTAGCCTGTGGGCAGCAAGACGAGTTTTTCAAACCGCGTTTGTCCGTTTCGAGTGGCCTGCCAGAGGTCTGGTGGCAGGGTTTTGTATGCTGTGGGGCTGGTTATTTGCGGTGGGTTTATCCCCTGGAGTGGGATTCTGGACGCTGGCTTCTTTTTTGCTTTTTGCCATTGCCTTTGCGCGGTTGCGCGTAGACGGCGGACTACCCGTAACGGGCGTTCCGGTGTTGATGGGATATTTATTTTTTCTGGTATTTGGTACAGGGCCGGGTGTTTTTGAGGATCAGACATACGTGATTTTCGCTTTTCTTGCCGTTCTGTCTTATACTTCTGTAGGTCTCTGGCCTGGGGTGCAATTTGAAGGTTTGAAGCTCGCAGAACGGACCGGTGTGCCTGTGCAACGCATGGTCTGGGCTATGTTCTGGGGGGTAGGTATTGGGCTGGTGGTCGGCGCGATATTTTCGTTGAATACGATCTATGAGTACGGCATTTTTGCACTGGATCAGCAGGGCGGGGGCCGAACGGCAGCCCGCATTGGGCGGTACTATCATTATTTGTACGGCGACGTTGCCACCCAGCAAGGTGGAACCGATTGGTACCGTCTGGCTGCTCATGCTGCGGGAGGAGCTGTTACCTGGATCCTGGTATTTCTGCGCGGGCGTTTTCTGAGATGGCCGTTGCATCCAATTGGGTATGTGTATGGCACTGGCTTTGGATGGACGATCTGGGGTGCTGCGCTGGTGGGTTGGTTTTGCAAGTGGTTGGTGGCGCAGTATGGCGGCGCTACGACCTATCGGAAGGTACGTCCGTTTTTTTTGGGGATGATTTTTTCGGAAGTCAGTATGCGGTTGTTCTGGGCAGGGGTTGCGATGTGGCGCGGAGAAATGGGATCTGGTTACGGGATGTAGTTGACTTGAGAGGTGACGTGATGGGTAGACCCTTCTGGGCAATTCTGGCTGTTCTGGTCTGGACGACGCAGGCAGGAAGCAATGGGGTTGTCGGTGTACAGGGTGTTTTAGGCACCAGTGGAAGCGGGGGCATGTCTGAAAACTATGTTCTTCGGGTTGGCATCCTGGGGCTGCCGGTTCAGACAGGCGAAGTGAGGTCTTCCGGTTTCCGGCTAACCTCGGGAATTCTTCTGGTTGAACAGGGTCAGACGCTGTTGAAGACGGGCGATTTTAACGGAGACGGCAATGTGGGTTTTGCCGATTTTGTGATCTTTGCAAGAGGGTACGGCATATCTCAGGGCCAGATCGGTTACGACCTGCACCTGGACCTGGACGGAGACCAGCAGATTGCGTTTGGCGATTTCGTAATTTTTGCACAGGCATACGGAAGGTAAAAACTGAGGTAGCCGAAGACGGCGGAAAAAGAAAATCAGCGGGTATAGATTTTGATCAGGAGAATGCCGGTGCGGAGCGTACCGGGCTGGCCGGTTGCAAAGATTTCGATAAAGATACGGTATAACCCGGTTTCAAGCGATAAGACGGCACTGTTGCTCACGGTGGAGGTTCGGAACGTTTGGCTGCCGTCTGGAGAGGGTGCAATGCCAGAAACGTTGCTGGCGTTTCTGAACAATGCCGTGCGGTTTCCTCCTTCGAAGCGTTCGGCCCCCAGGCGAAATTCGAGAGAACCATTTGCTGCGATAGCGCCTCTGAAATCGAGTTCGACCAGGGAAGGCCGGTCCAGTTGGACGAACAGGCTTCCAAAAGGCGGCTGTTCGAGTTGTTCCCAGCGCAGGTTTGCGTCAAGGCGCAGGGTGTCCTGGGTGCTTTTGACAATGATTGTATCCAGCGTCATGCCGGTTGTTTGAATGGGTATTGCTGGGCCCACCCAATTTCCGTTCCTGTTAATGACGCCCAGGCCCCCCACAGCCAGGCTGTCTGTGAATACGCGGGATGCAGAAAGCGTTCCTGCTGTATCCAGGGTGGCGTTTCCACGTTCAAGCGTGATGCTGGCTGGCGAAATGTGCCTGCCGGAAACGTCATCTGCCTGGCCAGCCCTGAAGGCATACGCTGTGCTGACGATTTGCTGCCGGGGAAGGAGCTCGGTGTCTTCTTCGATCTTGAGTGAGAGATACCGGTTATTGCTGCTAAACAGATCTGGAGGTAAAGCAACCAGGCTTCCCAGCAGCGCGTGAAAGCGGCCTTCGATGGCTTGAAGCGTATGCGTTTCGGACCAGAGCGGAGAACCTCCGGTTTCAGTTGAATAGACGGAAAAAACGATGCGTACCGAGCCGGTCAGGAGAGAGTCTGTTGATGTTTGCAGGCTTCCCTGGTAATTGATAAGCCGGGGCACATCGGCAGCGGATTTGGATATACAAAAGAGGAAGGCAACAACCAGCAGGAATCCGCAACGAACCATAAAGAAGCTCCTGGAAATATTGAAAAAAATGGGGTTATAAAAAATTTGCAAGCAGGTGAATCGGGTAAGATTACGGCTTTTCGATCGTTGGTTGTGAGCTCGGGCTGGTTTCTGGATGGCTGACAAATACCCGAATGGAAGCCCGATGGAATTGTGAGGTAGGGGTAGAGGCCCGACCACAATTTAACCCGGTGACATCTTTGAAGCAAGCGGAGAAATGCCTTTTCGATTGCCTGTTTTTTTGCTTGATTTTTACCGGTGTTTCGTTCTATATTAGGATTCACCTCTTTTTTCAGTACTAAATTGTGGAATGGTGTATTTCGCGTTTCTCTTATAGGTGATAAATTACCAGCACAGCCTCTCAAGGAAGGATGAATGAGCCATGATTGAGATGGAAGTGGTTGGGGTGGCTCTAGAGCCGAACACACATCGTCCTCTGGTGTGGCTAAAAGACAAAGATCAACGCGTATTTTTGCCAATTGCAATTGGCAATTTTGAAGCTACGGCCATCTATATGGAGCTTTATAATGAACCTCCCCCAAGGCCAATTACGTATGATTTGTTGCGGTCGATCCTGGATGGTTTGAGGGCTCAGGTCACGCAAATTTTGATTAATGCGTTGCGTGAAGATACGTTTTATGCTGAAATTACGCTGGAAGCTGGTGAGAGTACGTTTAAAATAGACTCCCGCCCAAGCGATGCGATTGCTCTTGCCCTCCGGGTAGGTGCTCCGGTTTATGTGGAAGAGGACGTGATCCGGGAGGCCGGGCTCGATGTAGAAGAGCCCTCGGAAGCCGAAGTGCTGGAAAGCGAGCTGGAGTGTCTCCAAAACGAGCAATATGAAAATTTGGAAGGTGCTTTCGGGACGTTGGAAAAACCTGGCGATAAGATTCTGGAGCAAGTTGTCTCGCTAAAAGCAAAGCTCCAGGAAGCGGTCGCAGAAGAAGAATACGAGAAAGCTGCAAAGCTAAGGGATGAAATAGGGCGTCTTGAGCATGAAATGAAATAGCTCTTCCCGTATCTTGTAGGTAAATCCTGCGGCAAACCCTACACTTTGTGCCTGGCGTCGAGAATCCTTCATTGTTCGCTAAATGGGCCATCCCCATTGCGGAAATGGCCCTCCCAAAAGTTAAAAAAATGCTTGACAGTCGGTTTTTGATTGCATATACTTAGTCCATCCTTGTGGCCTATTCTAATCGGCTGCAATGCGTGAAGTTGTTGCATTTCTTATGGTTTGAAATCAATTTTCGGAGAGGTCTTCTCCTCTCTAATGAGTACTCGCAGAAAAGGTTAAAGAAAATCGCATTGTCTCCCAGGTGGAGACCATATGTGGGATTTTTGTGTTTTTACCTTAAGGAGGTGTTGAGGAGAGCAAATTTCTTCAGGCGTTGATTACTCTGAATGTGTTTTGAGAATAAAACATTTACAAAGTTTTGAAAAACAATACCTTATGGAAGGGAGGGATATCTATCGCAATGAATTTCAACTCTCCAGGTTCGGTTTCTCACCCCAGTTTTTTTGAGGCCGACAGGTTGGAGTTTTGAACCGGAGGGTTTTCTTCATTGAAAATGAAGCACACGCTATTGTTTTGAATTGTTTAGTAAGGATCCAGAGAATTTTTTTTTTGAGGAGGTCTAATGATGGATCTAAGGAAAACCTTAAGCCTCTGTCTGGCACTTCTGCTGGTTGCCGGTTTTGCCGGTACCTCGTCTGCGCAGATTGCTGACCCGACAGGCGTTTGGATCCGGGTAACCGCGCCCGATAGCGGTAAGTATGCTAAAATTGCTGATACTGTGCGGGTGAGCGTGATTACGTTCAAGGCCCGTTTGGACTCGATCTTCCTGGCCGTGGTGTCGGATACCAGCGCCACGCTCGCTGATGCGCGGACTGCGATTGCCAGCGGTAGCGCAGGTACACCGGCCACACAGGTAGGCCCTGCGGGAAATACGGGTACTTCCAAGAAGCACACGACCAAAGTGATTCTGGCCGCAGTTGTGGACAGCAGTGCATCGTTCAAAACTGCCTCTGACCGGGACACATTCAAGTTTAAGTTTGGAATTGCCCCCGGCGATACTGAATTTACGACTGCCAGTGAACTCAATATCAAAGCGTTCGTGAGCAAGAAGGATGATGCTTCCTTCCAGGCACTCAAGAACGCTCAGACTGAGTTCGTGATTGGCAGTGGTCCGTTTGCCGCCACCAAAGTGGGTGACAGGAAGCAGTTTTCCGTTGATGGGAAACGCCCTGTATCCACTTCCGTATTCACGTCGGTCTCTGTGGATACGATCGGTCATTCGCATACGCCGTCCGCCGCTGTTAGCAGCGGTGCTTCCTGGAAGTTGAATGACAAGGTCATTATCAAGTTGGGTATTGATATTGGCTCGGCAGCAGATGCGAATGCAATAAACGCCAAGGTAGGTCTGGTGGATAGTAAGACTGCACACCGGTCTGCCGGTCTGGACAGCGCACTGTATACGGCCACGTTCACGAATATTTTCGTGACTGAGGCTCGCGATACGTCCACCGCTGTTGCCGGGCGTTTCAAAGACAACCAGCGCATTGTTACGGTTGCTTATCTGACGGACGCGGCCGGAAACCTGAGCGCGAATATAGCCAACGCAGCTTTACCGGTACCGCTGACCAGTTCGGTGGTATATTTGATGGACTCGACGGCGCCTGTGATTGCACCGACGACACCCCATCCGGACAGCGCGGTTAAGCGATTCACCAAGGTTCAGAGCACGAATTTGAGCCTGCGCTCAACCACCAACGGTGCGGTTGCTACGACCACGATCAATGCCACGCCGCTGAAGTTCCGAGTAAGCGAAAAAACGTCGTTCCTTGAAGCCGAACTGGGTTCCGTCAGGGACACGTTGAGTTCCGCCACTTTCCCAGCTGCTACAACGGGCGCGGGTACGGCGGTGACGCTGACGAAGGCTAACGGTACGGCAGCCGGCGGTACATCGCTGACGTTGAAAGTGAACGCACGAGACAGTGTGGGCAATGCGTCAACGATGACCGTTAGCGGAGCCACATACGATGCGGTTGCTCCTTCGGTGACCAACCAGTTCCCGCAGCAGGGGAATGCGCCGAAGAACGCGTCTAACAGCAACAAGCCGACGGTTAATAACACCACCAAGAATCCGGTGATTCGGATCAATGAGACGCTGGACTCGCTCTCGGTTCGGTACGTGCAGGTGGGTGTAAGCCCGCCGAACGCGGCCCTCCAGGGCTTCAGCCCAGGCAATACGATCCTGTCTCAGGTGGGTACCGATATTTCGGCAACTGTCAATGACACGTTGCTGGACGGCCAGCAGTACACGCTGGAACTGGTTCTGATCGACCTTGCAAAGAACGCCAGCAAGACCGGTCCAGATACGCTTACGTTTACCAAGAACTTCCAGAACCCGACGGCAGACTCCTTCCTTGTGAAGGTGAAATCTGGCGCGGCACACGGAGACTCGGTAATCGCAGGCCAGCAGTTCCAGTTGACGTTGACGGCCATTGACAGCCAGTTGACGCGGACAAATTCCGCGACAGTGGCCGCAGTGACCTACAACGGTACTTCACGTCTGAGGATTGGTGTTGCACAAGCCGATCAGGGCAAACTTGCAGGTATTGCGTTTGGCGGCACGGGTGTTTCGATTGCCGCAACCGATACTGGCAAGGGTGTTGCGACGTTGAACACTGGCGGTTGGGTTGTTGGTACACGTGACCTCTTCCTTACTTCGAAGTGGGCCATCGATAGCCTTACCGTATGGGTGGAAAACACCACTACGACGGGCGAAACGACGGTTGTGAACTTCAAGGGTCAGAAGTCCAAGTCCACCATTGATGCGGCAGAAATGACGCAGTATGTGGTGAAGGCATGGTCAGGTTCCCCTGCAACTGAGGTTACGGGCGTTCAGGGACCTTTCACGGTTTCCGTGATGGCCGCTGACCAGTATGGCAACGCCAGTACGAAAACGCGGATGATTGCGACTGGTGGTACGACAGTCGCCCTCACCGACTCGAGCAGTTTGCTGGATAGCCGGATCAACAAGCTGAACGTGCTGAAAGAACTGTTTGTTGAATTCGGTTCGAACCTGGGCGATGCGCAGGTGCCTTCCGGCCCACAGGCTATTGGTGCCGGCTCGGCTACGTTCACAGCCGTTGCTCCGAATCGTGCAGGTACAGACCTGTGGATCACCGTTCGCACCTTTAATCAGGGTGCAGACACCTCAGGTGTGAAGAATTCGCAGACGAAGCACCTGGTTGCAACGGGTAGCGTGGGAGCGCTTTCGTTCTCCGGAGTTGACGGACCTCCTCCGGTTAACCCCCAGGCTCCGGCCAGGCCCGATACCCTGATTGTACAGAACTACAGGGGTGCAAACGGCACTGGCGACCAGGGTGGATACGTGAGTGTGGCCTTCAAGAACTCGGCAGATCACGCTACGGTATCGCGGTATCGTGTATATCGAGAAATCACGGTTTCCACCAGTCTGGTTGATGGGAAACTGGTGATTGTGACTACGACCCCTCTTCCAAAGAAGTGGGTATCGTGGGCCGTGCTGGACGCATCTCCCGTTGTAGGCGGAGAAGCTGTGACCCGTGCGGTGGTACCGACGCTGGACAACGTAGCAACCCGGTGGGCTGTTTCCGCAGAACGTGGCGGGCTGTCCTCTGAGAACAAGGTTGCTGGCAAGCGCGTATTCACCAAGGAAAGCGTGCAACAGATTGTTCAGTTGCTCGGCGTGGACGCAGACCGCGTTCAGTCGTTCGATGAACTGAGCAAGCAGTTCACGGTTCCGCAGGATTACGTGAAGTCGATTCTGGGCGACCAGAAGAACCTGGTATTCGCAGCCCTGGACGTGGATGTGAACGAACTGCTGAGCAATAGCAGCACGGTTCCGCAGAGCATCCGCACCGCAGGCGGCGAGGTTCTCTCGTCTGCACAGACGATTTCTGCTACAGCCGTGGCCGGTCTTGACGATCTGCCTCCGGCCGCAGTGACGGAAGCAGCAGGTGCAAAGACCACCGAAGGTGTGTCGATCACCTGGAAAGCTTCTGCAGACGACAAGACTGTGGGCTTCATGAGCTATCGTGGATACGCGATCCCGATTCCGGGCGTGGATCATTACGAAGTGCTGCGTGGTACCACAGAAGCGAACCTGACGTCCATTGCTACGCTGGGTGCTGGTTCTACCAGCTTTGTGGACACGAACCTGCCGCAGGGTGCAACCTCGCTGATTTATCGCGTTAACGGGTTTGACCTGGACAACGTGACAGCGGGCTTGAACATTCCAGTGACCCTTACTACGGGTCGGGTGAAGTACGCTACTTCCGACGGCTTGCCAGTTTACCTGGTGAGAGAGGGCGGTAGCCTGGAGCAGGACTTTGAAGACTTCGTTGCCTTCGCCCAGTCTTACGACAAGGTCGCAGGTGAAGTAGGCTTCAACTTCCAGGCCGATACGAATGATGACGGCGTCATTGACTTCTCTGACTTCGTTCGGTTTGCTCAGTCGTATGGCAGAGTGGCTGTAGCACCGGCCGGCAAGCGCGTAATCGCTCCGAGCCTCCCCGGTGTGAATGACAATACCGAAATGTCGTTGAACCTGGGCAGCGAACGTGTGCTGGTTGGGCAGACGATTTCGGTGAACGTATCGCTGGCCAACACCCAGTCGCTGGAAGCATTTGGCTTCGTGTTGAACTACGATGCGGATAAGTTCGAATTCGTGAGCGCAGTTCCCGCAGAGAACGACCTGCTGAAGTCCACGGGCGGCGAGACTCCGCTGTTCTCCAACTGGCCGGAAGCTGGCCAGGTAACGATTGCCAACGCCATTATCAATGGCACGGCCGTCAGTGGAAACGGCGATGTTGTCACCCTGACCTTCAAGGTTCTGCGGGAGTTCGAGGACAACGCTCGGTTTGAGATCGCGCAAGGCGTGGTCTTCGATCCGAACCAGCTCTCGAACCCGGCTGTGACTCTGGGCGCGTTGAGCGTTGAGAGCACACCGACTGAGTTCGCTCTGAACCAGAACTTCCCCAACCCGTTCAACCCTGAAACCACCATTAAGTATCAGTTGGCGGAATCGGCTCCAGTCCAGCTCCGGATCTACAATATCGTAGGTCAGGTTGTTCGGACGCTGGTGTCCGAGCAGCAGGCCGCTGGCCGGTATCAGATCCGGTGGAACGGGACGGACGATCGTGGAATGGCCGTATCTAGTGGAATTTACTTCTACCAGGTATCGGCTGGGAAGTTCCAAGACGTGAAGCGGTTGATGTTGCTTAAGTAAATCCGCTGCAGTGTATGGGAGTCCCACACAATGTGGGGCTCCCATACCTGTTCCATTGAAGATGTTCCGGAGCGCGGATCTGTCCTGAGATCCTGGACGGGAGCGAATTTCAGTTTGAAGAGGAGAGCGTGATGTCCAAAATTAAGAAAGTTTCATGCCTTATTGCGGCCTTTGCTTTCCTCACCGTTGCTGTAATGGTGGGGGGTGCGGAAGCCGACGTTTTGGCAGATAAGAAGGTGTTTGTAGATTTGACGCGCCAGTCCGGTGCGGATGATACAAAAGTGAACGACGCGCTTAAGACAAAGCGTCCGCCTGTTGCTGGAGATACGCTGAGGATTGAATTGTTTGTTCAGGATGCGGCTGGTGTTGGAACGATTGGGTTTGAGGGTAAATTTGCCCAGGCCAATGCTACGTTCCTCACCAAGTGGACAATTTTGCCAACTCTTGGTGTGGGCGGTATGGGGCCAATTTCTGCTCCGACTGCTACGACTACCGGTTATGGCGTTGGTGCTCTTTCAGCGTCAACGATTCCAGCCAGTGGGTACATTGGAACGCTTGTTCTTTTGGCCAAGGCGAACATTGCCGAGGGTGACTCACTGAAGTTAACGGGTGTTTCGATCGGTCTGGCTTCATTTAACCAGGATAACCTGGACGTGAGCGAAGCCAAGATCACGTTTGCAACCCCGCCGGGTCCGTCTTTGGCAACCAGTTCTTCTGTAGCTGACATGCCTGCCCACGGTGCCGGGCCCAGCCCAGACGTTACGGTAACGGCCAGCAACTTTGCTGACGGTGCTGAGATTAACTGGGTTGTAACTACTGCCGGTGAGGCTACGGTGGACGTTCTGGTAGCAGGGAGCATGATGAGCAATATGATGTTCCCCAGCACTTCTACGACCATTGCGTTGCACGGAACCGGCCCTGGCGATGCCACTGCCGACGTGTATGCATATGTTGGAACAGATACCACCAATACGGTTCGCATTACGTTTACCTCAGCGAATCCGGCCGAACTGGCTGCCTTTGGTGGCGAGCTGGTTGACAATAAGGTGGTACTGAACTGGACCACGGCTTCACAGACGAACAACGCCGGCTGGCGGATGCTTCGCAGTGTAGACGGCGAGAATTACGTGGCTGTGTCTGATTTCATCCAGGGCGCCGGGACGTCGGATGCCCTTCTGAATTACAGCTTTGCAGATGCAGGCCTGCCGTCCGTAGATCAGGTTTTCTACGTGCTCGAGCAGGTTGATCTGGACGGCTCGGTGACTCGTTCCAGTGCCATTGAAGTGGTGCTGGGTGCCCGTCACGAACTGCCGACAGAGTTTTCTGCTAACGTGTATCCGAACCCCTTCAACCCGAGCACGACGATTTCTTACGATCTGCCCAGCGACGCGCTGGTGTCGATTGTGATTTACGATGCGCTAGGGCAGGAAGTGCGGCGGCTGGAGAGCAAGCAGGTCGTGGCCGGCCGGTACACGATTCAGTGGGATGCCAGGGACAACCAGAACCGCAACGTAAGTAGCGGTGTCTATATTGCGAAGATCGAAGCGGGAGTCTTCTCGCATTCGCAGAAGATGCTGTTCCTGAAGTAATCCTGGTTTATCCAGTTTTGAAAAGGCCGTTGGACTTTTGTCCAACGGCCTTTTTTCTTTTCAGTAGCAGTGTTACAAGGAA
This sequence comes from bacterium, assembly GCA_027619145.1. The sequence continues at coordinate 23,255 of JAQCGA010000004.1, forward strand.
TACAATGCCGTTGACAAACGTATGTTCGAAATCTATATTCCGGCTGGACCAGGAAGGAAGACATTCTTCTAATCGAATCGTTTTGAGATTTGGAAAGGAGCCGCGAAATGGAGAAGGTGCGCATTGGGATGATTGGATGTGGAGGAAATGCAAGTGGACATATCCGGCGGTTAATGGAGATGCCGGAGGTGGAGTTGGTGGGGCTTGCGGACGTGAGCGAGGCGAGTTTCGATCGACTTTTTGAGCGGGTACCGGAGGCAAAACAGATTCCCCATTTTACAGATTACCGGGACCTTCTGGGTACCGTAGACATGGATGCAACGGAGATTTCGACGCCGCATACGTTACATTTTGAACAGATTATGGCCAGCCTGGACCGGGGCCTGCACGTGTTGACGGAAAAGCCGATGGTTTGTACGGTGGAACACGCGGAAGAGGTGATTGCCCGGTCCGAAGAGGCGGGCAAGATTCTGATGGTGTCTTATCAGCGGCATTTTGCGTCCCAGTTTCGGTTTATTCGGAACCAAATCCAGAGCGGGGAGATTGGGGAAGTACAGTTTATTTCTGCGCTTCAGGACCAGCAGTGGTACAGGAGCCAGCAGGGGAAGTGGCGACAGGAGCCTTCGCTTTCGGGTGGTGGGCAGTTGAACGACTCGGGGAGCCATTTGCTGGATATTGTGTTGTGGATGACGGACGAGGAAGTGGCGGAGGTGTCTGCGTTCATGGAGTATTTTGATGCAAAGGTGGATATTAACTCTGCACTGTCCATCCGATTTGCAAACGGGGCGCTGGCGAATCTGTCCATCGTGGGGAACTCGGTTGGTCCGGGAATGTGGGAAGATATTACGATCTGGGGATCGAAAGGTGTGTTGTATTCTCGGAACGGAAAACTCACGTGCAAGTACGGGGGGAAAGATCCGGTGGAGGTAGATAATTTGCCCTCCCGGTTTGGAAGCCCCGACCAGAATTTTGTGGACGCAATTTTAGGGCGTGACGAGATCCAGGTACCCGCAATTTGCGGATTGCGCGTAATCCAGTTGACGGAGGCGGCGTGGGCATCTGCACAGAAAGGCGGACGTCCGGTGAAGATAAAAGGGGTTCGTAAGAGAAAGTAGAAAATATGAAGGATGGTTGATGAACAAACGCAGGGTCTGCATAGGGGCAGCCCTGCGTTTGTTTTGCGTCAGGTTGATGCAATCGTGAGAGTAATCATGAACAGACGTAGCCAAAATGAGAGATATTTAATATATTTATAATTATATAGTTAAGAACTAT
>JAQCGA010000005.1 GCA_027619145.1 bacterium
CGATACTGTTGGTAAATTCAAACTGGTCGTATATCATGAGCTTATCAGGCATCCAGAAACAGGCCCAATCAGATCTCGGTGATGGAGGCAAGCCATGTCCAGGAATAGAAGTAGAGAAGCCCGGCTGGGCGTTCCAAAAGATACCGCGCGTGTAGCTCGTGCTGCCTTTCCGAAGGGGAACCCCTATCTGAGGTTGCGGGACGCGTTAGGGGAAGTCTATCAGGAGGAGCACTTTGCCTGCCTTTTCGCCCACCGGGGACGACCAGCCGAGTCACCGGGTCTTCTGGCACTGGTTAGCGTACTCCAGTTTGCTGAAGGCCTGTCGGATCGTCAGGCAGCCGATTCAGTTCGCAGTCGGATCGACTGGAAGTATCTGTTGGGACTGGAGTTGACCGATGCGGGTTTTGATTATTCGCTCCTGAGTGACTTTCGAAGTCGGCTGTTGGAAGGTGGCCTGGAACAAGCCCTTGTGGACCTCCTGTTAGATCAGTTCAAGGTCTGTGGTCTGGTGAAGGCCGGCGGTCGGCAACGCACGGACTCGACGCATGTGCTGGCCGCCATTCGGGTGCTTAACCGACTGGAATGTGTCGGAGAGACGATACGGGCGACTCTCAATGCTCTTTCTGGTGTCGCTCCCGACTGGGTGAGCGCCCAAGTTCCCTCTGCGTGGTATGAGCGGTATAGCCCTCGGTTTGAGGCCTATCGCTTTCCCAAGTCTGAAGCACAACGCCAGGCCCTGGCGCTCACCATCGGGGCAGACGGTCACCTCCTGCTGAGTTGGATCTATGCCGGGGATCCGCCCCGGCAAGTGCGTCTGCATCCGGCCGTCGAGGTCTTGCGTCAGGTCTGGATCCAGCAGTATAGCCTGCAGGAAGGTCAAATGAGCTTCCGACAGCCGGGGGATTTGCCGCCCGGGGAACGGCTGATTGTCTCCCCGTACGACCCTCAGGCCCGGATGAGCCAGAAACGGCAGACGCAATGGGTCGGCTATAAGGTCCACATGACCGAAACGTGTGATGCAGACCAGCCTCACCTTATCACCCACGTAGAGACGACGCCTGCTACAGTGCCAGACATTCGAAAGACCCGAACCATCCAGGAGAAATTGTCACAAAAAGACCTCTTGCCGGGCCAACATCTGCTGGATAGTGGCTATGTGGATGCTCGAACCCTGCTTACCTGCCAAGAGCAAGGCACAACGTTGATCGGTCCAGTGAGGGTTGGGCTTCGATTGGGCTTCATTTACGATAGATTGGGAACACCATCAGGCCATATGTCCTCAGGGCAAACCCAGTCGGGTGTGGTCTGAAAGTCACGATCGCTGGGGCCAACCGGTTATTCATGTTCGTTTTGACAAAACGGACTGCCAGATGTGTCCTTGCAGAGAAAATTGTACCCGCAGCAAAGGCCCGCGTACCTTACATCTCCTGCCACAGGCCCAACAGGAAGCTCTCCTACAGGCCCGACTTCAGCAAACTACACCAGAGTTTCAAAATCTCTATGCTGCTCGCGCAGGGATTGAAGGTACCTTATCTCAGCAGATCCGAAAGTGCCATATGCGGCGTTCTCGCTATATCGGACAGGTCAAGACGCATCTTCAGCACCTCCTGACAGCTGCGGCAATCAATCTGGCACGCTATGTGGCCTGGGTTGAAGGGATACCTCTGGCCCAAACCCGAGTTGGCCCCTTTGCTGCACTGGCGTCGGTAGCCTGATGGCTTTTACCAACAGTATCATTCATCTCCTCACGACTCCCGATAATCGGCCAACAGTATGGCTTTCTGTATATGCACGATCCGTTAAATGTCACAAAGTTTTGACTTGATAAACCCGTATTCAAACCCTATTCTAAAGAAGTTAGCATAATAGATTTCCATGAACAACTTATAGATTCGGAACGAGTTCGTCGGGACTGCGTTCCGCTCACTCTATAAATGACTTTATAACAGGCTTCGGTATCATCGAACTGTCATCGGGGCAGTCTTCCGGCCGCCGGTAGTTCTTGATACTTATTTTTTTGCCCGCACCAACGAGTGAATGTGGAACACTGCGTGACCGACTAATGAACAATATAATGAACAAAATTGTTTATTATTGTTCGTTATATTGTTTATTCCTTCTCTCTTGACGCCCAATAAGCTACGTTTTCCGCCTGAAAACACACAAAAGCACCCTGGCACGATCATTGCAAAACTTTATTTCGCGAACGCTCCATATTTCTGTTCAACTTTAACCCAAACACAAAAAAGCCGTTACCCTCTAAGCCTGGAATGCCGTAAAGGTAACGACTTTGCGATGTAAGAAGAGGGGGTGCAACCCCTCTGATCCATCTACCTTAAATATTACGAATCACGGGTGGGTCGTCAAGTAGCCGTCCTCCAGAAAAAATCACACACCACCTGCAAGCACAAAACAAAGATTGAAACCCTCAACTTCATCCACACACTTCTTTGGGGAGGAATTTTCCATGACAAACCAGTAATAACGTCTGGCGTTTACAGGTCGGGGAAACTCCTGGAAATTTGTCGGTGTCGGGATAAAACAGGAAGGTTTGCCGGGAAATATCGAGATCAAAACATAAATTCGTTTTCATCCGCAAGATTCAAATGTAGACCCAAGAGGAGGGTTTAACTTATGTTCAGGAAAATAAACTTCACGGACCAGCAAAGAACAACATCAAGAAATGGTACAGGGATAATAAAAGCGTTTGGCTTGATGATACTGGCCCTACTGATATTTGGTATCAGTGGGGAATTGGCCGCACAACAACCTGGACCCGTGGCCCATTATCCAGGAGATGGAACAACCGAAGATGTGGTGCGCGGCATCGCTGGCGAAGGTACGCTGTTTAATGGTGCTACCTACCAAGATCCCGGTGTCTTCGGCCAGGCATTCAGTTTTGACGGTCAGGATGACTACTTTGAGGCACCGCTTACGCAGCAGGGGCCATTTAGCGTTTCTCTCTGGGTGTATGCGGGCGAGGTAAACCAGGCGGCAGCAACCGGGGTGTTGTCCACTGCGAACGGCACTCCTGTGGGCAGCTTTCAGATTGATTTTGATGGAAGCGGCAACTATCAGTTTAATTCTTTACAACAGGTCTCTGGAACCCTCCAAAGTGAACTCGTCGCTATTGGACCCGCAGCGAGTTCTTTCCAGCATATTGTAGTTGCGTATGATGGGACCACGGTCAGTACTTATCTGAATGGTCATTTTAAGAACAGCGCTTCCATATCCGTCGCACGGTTTGACCTTCTGAGACTGGCCGCTAACCGGGTCAACAATGCCCGTTTCAACGGGTTTGTGGATGATGTGAGGATTTTCGATTACGAGTTGTCTGAGACCCAGGTTGCCGATCTTGCCGCCCGACCCGTGGCCCATTATCCGGGAGAAGGAAATGGCAACGATGTGGTAGGAGGGGTCAACGGCACGGTTTCAGGCGCGGCATACAGCCCAGGTGTCGTCGGTCAGTCCTTCGACTTCGATGGTAACAACGACTATTTCGAGTCGTCCTTCACCACAACCGCCGGAAGCCCTTTCACAGTGTCCCTGTGGGTAAATGCGGGCGATATCAATCAGGCCAGGTTTTCCGGTATTCTGTCCACTTCCAACGGTCCAAATGCAGCAGGAAGTTTTCAGATCGATTTCGATGGAAATGCTTCAGGAAACGGAAATTACCGCTTCCACGGCACGGATGGCGACACATATGACAAGATCATCGGGCCGGCCCTGAAAGACTTCCAGCATCTCGCGGTCACATACGAAAACTCAACAATTACTCTTTACCTGAACGGCCAGCCCACAGGAACCCAGAATTATCCAGATGCCCAGTTCTACCTGTTAAAACTCGGACGGAATCGCAGGAACAACACATATTTCGAGGGTCTGGTAGATGAAGTGAAGATCTATGACCGTGCCCTGAGCGCAGAAACGATCGCCGAACTGGCTGGAACCGATGTGAACCCGCCGGTGGCCGTTGCCACGGCCCCCTCTCCAGTAGAGTGCACGGGTCCTAACGGCGCGGAAGTAACACTGGGCGGATCGGGGTCAAGCGATCCCAACAACGATCCATTGACCTATACCTGGTACAACGGTGACACGATCATTGCCGGACCTTCGGCCAACCCGACATCGACGGTAACCTTGCCGCTGGGAGACCATACGATCACGCTGGAGGTCAGCAACGGTGTGATTTCTTCGGTCACAGATATACACGTCATCGTTGAAGACACTGTAGCGCCCGTGCTGACCGTACCAGCAGATGTAACCCTGGAAGACCCAGCAGACATACAGCCTTCCAATACCGGTCTTGCAACCGCAACAGATGTCTGCGATCCGAATCCTGCCATCGCCTACAGCGATGTGTTTGTAGGAACACCTCCGTTGGGTGTGACCACCCGTACGTGGACGGCCACAGACGCAAGCGGGAATGCGTCAAGCGGAGATCAGACAATTACCGTGATTGCGGCGAACGATCCGCCCGTAGCCACCGATTCCTCCGTCTCTGGCGACGAGGATACGGAAATCACCGGCCAGGCAGATGCACAGGACTCAGATGCAGATCCCCTGACATTTACGTTGACGCAGGACGTCAACAACGGTCAGCTCACCTTGAACAGTGATGGAACCTTCTCCTATACACCCAATCCGGAGTTCAGCGGGAACGATGCATTCTCCTTCACCGCCAGTGACGGCGAGGCGACCAGCAACGAAGCGACGGTCTCCATTACCGTCAATCCGGTGAACGATCCGCCCATATTGAAAATCCTGTCCCGACCAGTCGTGGAAGGAAACGGGTTTGCAGATTTTACGTCCGCCGATCTGCTTGCAACCGATCCGGACAACGGACCTGCTGAACTCACGTATGAGATCACCCAGGAACCCCAGGGCGGAAGCCTGAAGAACGCCTCCGGGCCACTGGGAGTCGGAAACACGTTTACCCAGGCGGATCTGGACAACGGCGGCATCCGCTATACCAACACGGACCCATATATTAGATCCGACCTGTTCTACTTCACCTTGACAGACGGCGAAAACACGCTGCTCGATCAATATTTCAAGTTCAGCGTTACCCCACCGCCCATCGTTGCCAACGATGACGACTACGAGACGGATGTGGATCAACCCCTTACCGTACAGGCCCCGGGCGTACTTGGAAACGATGACAATCTGGATCCCCGGAGTTCGGCGCGGGTGTATGAATTACCTGCCTACGGAACCGTCCAACTGAACCCGGATGGATCATTCACCTATACCCCCGATCCAAGTTTTGTGGGCACCGACCAGTTCACCTACCAGATCGTAACAAAAGCGACAAAACCGAAAGCTGAACCAGCTCCCCAAAAAGAAGCCCAAAAAGCAGAGGAACTGGCCAAAGGCGACCCGGGCGACAATATCGGTACCGTCACTATTACGGTAAACTATCCGATTGTAGCGGTGGATGACGAGTACGACACGTTTGACAATACCCCCCTCACCGTGGAAGCACCGGGGGTCCTGGACAACGACCAGAACCCCGGTCGCCTGCGCCTGCTCGCACAGGTCATTGATCAACCGGTCTCCGGAACCCTGGAGTTTAATTATGACGGCTCATTCACCTATACGCCCAATCCGGATTTTGTAGGCGACGACCAGTTCACCTACCAGGCATTCATCAAATCAAAAGTCGCGCCGAAGCAGCAGAAGAAGGGAGCCCAGGCGGCCGCTACCAAGACCGCACCGCAAGCCGCTACCCAGGACGATATTGCAACCGTAACCATCCACGTCCTTCAGTCCAACCTGCCGCCGATTGCAATCTGCCAGGATATTGATCTGGACCTGGATGCAAACGGCCAGGCTACACTGGACCCTGCGCAAATTGACAACGGCTCCAGTGATCCAGAAGGTGGGCCGCTCACCCTGAGCGTGACCCCGAATGCCTTCACCTGCGAAAACCTGGGTCCCAATACGGTTACCCTTACAGTAACAGATGATCACGATGTCAGTGTAACCTGCGAAGCCATTGTAACCGTGAAAGATGTTACACCACCAGCAATCACCCTCACAGGGGCCGCAGAAATCACCCTCGAGTGCGGCATTGATGAGTATACCGAAGAAGGCGCTACGGTCACCGACATCTGCGACCCGAACGCAGAGGTCGTCATCGCAGGCTCAGTAGACCTCACAGCTCTCGGTGACTATACCATCACCTATAACGCAATCGACGCAAGCGGCAACGAAGCGGATGAAGTCACACGCATCGTCCACGTCGTAGACACCACTGCTCCGGTCATCACACTCACCGGCGACGCGGACATCACCCTCGAATGTGGCATCGATACGTACACCGAACAAGGTGCCACCGTTACCGATAATTGTGACCCGAACGTAGAGATCGTCACCTCAGGATCGGTAGACCTCACGGCACTCGGCGACTACACCATCACCTACAATGCAACGGACGAAAGTGGCAACGTAGCCACCGAAGTCACACGCACCGTTCACGTCGTCGATACCACACCGCCAGTCATTACCCTCACCGGCGATGATGACATCACCCTCGAATGTGGTGTTGACACCTACACTGAAGAAGGTGCTACGGTCACTGATCACTGCGACCCGAACGTAGAGGTCGTCATCGCAGGCTCAGTAGACCTTACAGCTCTCGGCGACTACACCATCACCTACAACGCAACGGATGCAAGCGGCAACGTGGCCACCGAAGTCACACGCACTGTCCACGTCGTAGATACCACTGATGTGGTCTGGAAAAAGTGGACACGCGATTAAGCCATTTTTTGCCTGGTGAGTTGCTCAAAAGAGTCAGGCGTCACATAGTCCAGATACGCATGGAGTCGCTGGTTGTTGTAGAACATCTCGATATACTCGAAGAGCTCTCGTTCAGCGTGCTCCAGGTCAATCAAGTCTGTATGATATAACCATTCGGTTTTCAACGACCGGAAGAAAGATTCGGCTGCGGCATTGTCCCAGCAATTGGCACGCCTGCTCATGCTTTGGACGAACTGATGCGTGTGAATCGCCTTTCGGAACCCGTCACAGCAATACTGGATGCCCCGATCAGAGTGGATCATCAACCCCGGATCAGGTCTGCGTCGCCATACAGCACGAGACAGAGCCTGAAGCACCGTTTCGTGCCCTAACGAAGGACTGACGCACCAGCCAACCACACGACGGGAAAACAGGTCGATGAAGACCACCAAGAACAACCATCCTGCACGACTGGACAGATACGTGATATCGGTGACCCACACTTTGTTTGGACGATCTGTTTCGAAATCCCGATTGAGCAGATTCGGGGATGCCTTAAGATCGTGCTTCGTATCGGTGGTCACAACGAACTTCCGGCGTACTTTCGACCGCAGACCCTGGCGACGCATTGAATCAGCCACCCGACTGCGGCTATAGGGATTGCCCTGTGCCGACAATGCACGGCTAATCTTTCGGCTTCCATACCGGCTGCGACTGGTTTCAAAGGCTGTTTTCACCAGGACATCCAGATAGCGCCGTTCCTTCTTCCGGTCACTCTCTGGACGAGAAATCCAGGCATAATAACCGCTCTTTGACACATTGAGCACCTTAGCCATCCGCTCCACCGAAAACGCCTTGCGGTGATCCCTCATGAACCTGAACCTGTCTTCGGTCCCGTTGAGAAGATGGCCACTACTTTTTTTAATATATCCCGTTCTTCACGTACGATATCCAGTTCGCGACGTAACCGGAGATTCTCCTCCTCCAATGGCTTCTGGTGACCGGTGCCTGGAAACGCATCGATCGGATCTGACTCCAACTCCTTACGCCACCGGCCGATCGCACCCGGATACAATCCCAGATCCTGTTCTATCTGGCGATCCTTCTTCCCGCTGCGGTCAGCCAGGCTCACGGACTCTCGCTTAAACTCTGCATCATATCGCTTCTTCTTATGGGAAGACCTTTGACTTGCCATTGACACACCTCCTTGAATTACAAAATATACTACTTTCAGGTGTGTCCATTATTCCAAAACACGTCACTGCCATCCGCTTATCCTCAGCGGACAGTGGATGCCAAACAAGGAAGCGCTGGAGATTGGGCTCAAGTCCCTGAGATGGCTCGTTTCGATTCAGAAGACGCAGGCGGGATGTTTTCGACCTGTTGGCAGCAATGGTTTCTACGAGCGTGGAGGTGCACGCGCGGACTTCGACCAGCAACCGCTGGAGGCGCAGGCGATGGTTTCTGCGTGTCACGAAGCCTTCCGCGCCACTCGGGATCCGGCGTGGTCAGGCGAGGCAAAGCGAGCATTCGAGTGGTTTCTGGGCCGAAACGATCTGGGTATCGCGCTCTACGATTTCAGCACTGGCGGCTGCAGTGATGGTCTCCACCAGGATCGGGTGAATGAAAACCAGGGCGGTGAGTCCACTCTGGCTTTCCACCTTTCTCTGGCTGAAATGAGATATGCCGAACACTTGACCACACACCCGCCGCTGTCTGTCTCATGAATCCTCTTCCTCTCCGCCGCCATGAGGTGGCACTGCTGCCGGAAAGCGCGCGTGTCCTCCTCCGCCCTTTCATCCCAGGCCATGTTCACCATATCACCACCATTATTGGCCGAGTTCTGGCGCTCACCGAAGATGAAGTCGCATGCCAGTTGAGCGCAGTACGCCAAGAATTCGATGCGCGGCACCTGGGTATTGAGGCGCTTCTGAAGCAGAATTACGCGAGGGTGCATCGCCACATTTTCACACAGCGCCCGCTGTCCTGTGAACGCCAGTTGCTGATTGGCGCACTGTTCTCCTGCGAATATTCGCTTGAGTCCGCCGCGCTCTTCAATCCCTCCATTGTGCCTCACCCGGACCAGAGCGGTGTTCCATCGGGCGGACTGCGTTTCATCATGAGCCTGCGTGCGACCGGGGAAGGCCACATCTCCTCCATCGAGTTCCGCGCTGGCAGCATCGGATCGGATGGCCGTATCATCCTTGATCCCGTGTCCCGCTTCGTCAGCTTGCCCGAGATCCTATCCAATCCCAGCTACCAGAAGAAACCGTTTGCTGTGAAGCTGAGCGAAATGGGTGTTGAGGACAGGTACGCGGGCGCGGTTCTGGGACCTCTTGGCGAGAGCTTTGCGCGCAGCGAGCTCGACAGGACCGTGGCGGCTGTACGCCGCACATCCCGGCCTGCCTCGACCGCTCTGAAGCACGCCCTCGAATGTATCCAATGGCTGGCTGACTCCAACTATGAACTGCGCTTCCAGGACGATCTCGCCGTAAGTGAGCGCATCATCTACCCGGTCTCCCGCAATGAGACCAAGGGCATCGAGGACGCGAGGTTCGTCCGATTTACGGACGACGATGGATCGATTATCTATTACGCGACGTACACGGCCTACAATGGACAAGACATCCTGCCACAGCTGATTGAGACCCAGGATTTTGTCCACTTCCGTATCCTCACCTTGAACGGGAGCGCAGTACAAAACAAAGGCATGGCGTTGTTCCCGCGCCGTGTCGCAGGCAACTACGCCATGCTCTCCCGGCAGGATGATGAGAACATCTTCATCATGTTCTCCGACAGCCCGCACTACTGGAGCGATCCCAAACTTATCCTGCGCCCGTCCGAGGTGTGGGAGTCCGTGAAAATCGGCAATTGCGGATCACCCATCGAAACAGAAGCAGGCTGGCTGGTGATTACCCACGGCGTGGGACCGATGCGCAAATACTGTATTGGCGCGGCCCTGCTCGATCTGAATGATCCCACTCAAGTGATCGGCCGTTTGCGGGAGCCGCTCCTGGTTCCGGGAATCCACGAGCGAGAAGGTTACGTACCCAACGTCGTGTATAGTTGTGGCTCAATCGTCCATGGCGGTGAACTCATCCTCCCCTTTGCCGTGAGTGACCGGTCCACCGCTATTGCAAGCATTTCCCTGAACGATCTGTTGGCGGCACTGCGGCCGGAAACGGGTTAATACTCACGGCGCTTGATGGCTCTTTAAAAAAAGAGGGTACGAGAATTGTTTCGTATCCTCTTTTTTGTCATGCCCTGGCACTGCCCTATCTCTTTTTCAGAATATATTTCTGAAGAGCTTCACGCGGAGCATTCTGCGCTTGATTTCCGTCTGTCGAATTCTATATTGCACTGCGTAGCGATTCTTTTGAGCTGATTTCGGATCAATTTATTTTTTGAGGGTAAAGACACGGATGATAAATGCTTACTTGGTTGTCCGAATAGTCGTCTCGAGCTTCTTCTTTTTGTTTTTTGTAACGATCAACTTTTCGACTCCAGCTGCAGACAGAGTCGCGGAGGATAGAATGACTGGACCGCAGGATCTTGCATTGACGTATCGCTCAACTGTTGACGGTTCCGATCAGCCCTATCGGCTTTACCTGCCTTCGGCCTACGATGGGAAGCGTCGCGTTCCTCTGTTTATTGCCATGCACGGAACGGGAGGGGATCAGAATAAGTATTTCGATCATCCCGATTATGGGGACGGAGCTTATAAAAGAGAAGCGGAGAAGCGGGGAATTGCGATTGTTTGCCCGCATGGGTTTGGTACCACGGAGTACCGGGGGATGGGAGAGAACGATGTTTTGAGGGTAATTGAAGAGGTTTGCGGCAAGTTTTTGATTGATCGCGACCGGATTGTCTGTAGTGGTCAATCCATGGGTGGTACAGGGACGACGTATTTCTGCACCCGGTACCCGGACCTGTTTGCGGCCGGGGTACCTCTGGCATCCACGTATTCTCATGTGATTCTGACGGAGAACCTGCGGCATGTTCCAATGCTTTATGTGAACGGCGGAGAGGATTGGCCCCCCTATGCGGCGACTGGACCCACCCCTATCACGGAGCGGGCGAAAGAACTGGGATACGATCATGTAAGCCTGTGGATGATCCCGGGGGTGGGACACAACACGATGGACGTTTCCACGGAGCGCGTTCTGGATTGGGCACTGGAACAGCGGCGGGTACCTCATCCGAAGCGGGTTACACACCGGGCCTATTTTCCAATTCACGGGCGTGCGTACTGGACGGAGATTTCTGCGATTCGGTCTATTGGAACCACGGGGAGGATTGACGCCACGATTGGAGAGGGGAATACCATCCAGGTGGACGTCCAGAATGTGGACGAATTCATTTTGCGGCCAGCGCCCGAACTTCTGGACCTGGATATCGCGATTCGGATTGAGGTAAATGGGACATTTACGTTTGATGGGCGTTGTGGGAAATTGCAGCAGGTCCGCTTTGAGGCGGAGGGGGATGGGTGGAACGCGCAGGTAGAGCCACGCAAGTTGCGTCCTTACACGGCATACCGGACGCACAAAATTGGGAAGGTGGTGAAGGCGCCCACGACAGAGAATGTGGCCGGGACGACCACCCTGGGCAACTGGATGACAGACGCGATGCGAGATGCGACGGGAGCGGATATTGCCATTGCGACGCACCGACACTACCGTGGTGTTCCGATGCAGGATGGGCAGGACGTTTACACGATTGAGTTGTTCAACTGGCTGCGGCCGTTCAATCAGGCGCTGGCCAGGTTTCAGATGGATGGGAAGACTCTTTTGGAGATTCTGGAAGATAATATCCGGGAGAACGAGCCAGGTGCTGAGCAGTTTCTGGTTCAGGTTTCCGGGTGCCGGTACGCTTTTGATCGGTCGAAGCCGCGCGGAAGCCGGATTGTGGAGACGGATATTGAGCCTGGGCGCGAGTATACGATTGTGTGTTATAGCAGTCTTTTGACACGTGGGGATGTTCTACACCTGGCGGGACGGTACGGTAAGATTTCGTTCGAGCATCTTGAAGAGACGAATCTGGCTCTGGCGTGGCGGGCAATTGATAAGGCTGGCGGAATTTTGCAGGCAAACGAGGAACAGCGGGTGAGAGAGATTGGGAAAGAGGGGGAGTAGCTCATTGAAGGCTTGCGGGATCGGATGTACTCACACGGAGGAGGTTCCTATGCTCAGCAAAAATCAAATCCATAAGATCGACCTTATCCATGAGGCACTCGCGAAGCGAATGGAGAAGGAGCACACACGGCGGAGTGAGCACATTACGGATGTGGATCTGAGTTTTGTGGATCAGACCACGCTGGGCGAGGTTGTTGTATCTCTGAGCAATCCCTGCCATGCGTACAAGTTCAGACTGACACCTCCCGGGGGGATCTGCCTGATCGACTATGCCCTCCCCATCCGGAATGAATTTTTGAAGTTCGTCGGGTTGCCTAAAACCGAAGGTCTTGTGACGTCCGATGAGCGGACTGCGATGAGCAAGATTGTCCGTAAGGATCTGGCCGATTTGGAGACGGCCTGGGCGCCGGTTGAGAAGATGCGCGTTACGGAAGCTGTGATTGAGGAAGACCGGGAGCAGCTCAATTATCCCACGCCCCAAGGCGTCCTCCTCGTTGCCTTCGAATGCAACATGCAGCACGCCAGTGGGTTGATCCGATTTGTTTACTCGCTGGCGGATCTGGACGGGCCGGTGCTGGAAAAGCTCGATGCCTGGACGCCCGCCTGAGAGAGATGCCTTCCATTCATCGAGGTGAAAACCATGGGCGCATTCCAAAAGCAGTCGGCGCTGTACGAGTCGTTCGAAGAGGGTGTGCCGGATTATGTTATGGCAACCCGGTCGGGGAGCCTTACGCTCAGCCAGCGGCACAGCAAGCACGGGAAGAACTCGTTGCGGTGGGATTGGTCGAACGGAGAAGAGCTGATTATCTGGCACGGAATTGGGGATCTGGACCGCGTTGGGGGTATTGGCCGGGCGGCCAGGCCCTCTTTTGCCGTGTGGGTGTACGTGGAGGAGCCGGTTCCGGATACGCTGGTCTTCGAATTCCGCGAAGGCGAGAAGGTCACCGGTTCTTTCCGGTTTCCTCTGGAGTACACCGGATGGCGGCAGGGGCGTCCCTTCTACCATGCATTTCCGAGCGGAAAACCGACGGCGAATGTGGACAACATCCGGATCGTGGCGCCTTCAGAGACGGCCAGGGGGACGGTGTTCCTGGATCTGATCAAGTACAACACGCTCACCCATCCGGGTCGCGGGCTGGATCCTGAGAAGGAGGCAGGGTGGCGGCGTCCTGTGCCGGACGAGCAGCGCTACCCCGGGTCCTTACGGGTGACCGAGGCAGAACGTGTAGCGATTCGCGCATTGCTGGGTGGCGATGATGACGGTCCGGGTGTGGATGAAGCGCGGGTGAAAGATTTATGTGGTCAGGTGGATGCGCTGGGCATTGTGCAGGACGAACACGGTGTTCGCGGGGGGCCGGGAATCGACCGGCTTCTCCAGTACTGCTGCGAGTTCGGGGAGCACGGCGCAAAGGATCAGAACTACTGGCCCGACGAGAACGGTCCGGAATGGCCGCCCGGTGTCGTGGAACCCACGGAAATCAGCCGGCTGGCCCATGAGGTGGCTCTGGCCTATCGTGCCAGTTGCGATTCGGAGCAGCGTACCCGGTTGTCCGATGCTTTTCTTTTGATCGAGGCCCATCTGTATGACCAGGGGATGCAGGCGGCCGCTGGGTTCCACTGGAACTGGTGGTATGGCGGGTCGTGGGCAGATGCGGTGTTTCTGATGCGCGACGTGCTGGAGCGAGCGGGACGCCTGGAGCGCCAGTGCGACTATTTCTTGTGGTACTGGGACGGTGGGGCGCTTTTCGACGAGGGCGCTCCCCCTTCTCACATGGACTATTTTCTTCTCGTTGTGCCCCGGATGCTGCGGGCCTGTCTTTTGCAGGCTGAGTTGGAGGAGCAGGTCCGCTGGCTGCGGGCGTTCAAGGTGAGTCTGGAGCGGTCCATCCTGCAGCCTACGAGCGCTTTGCGGATCGACGGTTCCACCTACCACCACGGTGGGCACTATTTTCATTATGCCTATGCCTCTGTACCCGGATTGGCTTCGACTCTCCAGCAACTGAGCGATACGCCGTGGCGGCTGAGCGGAGAGGCGCACGAACGGGTCCGCCGTGCCTTACTCGCCCAGCGGATTTTCTGCAATCAGCGGGATCTGCCGCTTTCGCTGAGCGGGCGCACGCCCTTTGTGGACTATTCGTTGATGATTCTTCCGAAAGGGCTGGACGCCATTGCGCGGTGCGGGACGCCCGATGGGAAGTTGGCGATTGATCCGGAAGCGGCAGCCGCGTACCTGCGCCTGGCACCCGAGGCGGCGCAGGAAGAGCCCTATCAAAGTCTGGATGTGGAGCCGGAGCCGGAACCGAATGGGTGTTTCGTGATGCCCTATGCTGCTCTGCTCAGCCACCGCAGGGACAACTGGCTTGCCAGTGTCCACGGCCAGAGCAAGTACGTTTGGGGTACCGAGCGCCAGTCCAAGGTGAACTGTTTCGGGCTTTTTCAGGGGCTGGGGAGTCTGGAGATTCTGGCTGGTGGGAATCCTGTTAGCGCGAAGGGGAGTGGCCGGGAGCGGGAAGGTTGGGATTGGCGGCGGTTTGAAGGCACCACGGTTCCTCAGCTTCCCCTGGGCAGGATAGATGAAGGCTGGACGTCGCCGTATTCGCCCGAAACGTTTGTGGGTGGGATCTCCCACCGGGGCCGTAATGGGATCTTTGCGATGCGTTTGAATCAGCCCATTCCGGGCGAAGAGATTGGGCCGAAGGAATACACAGGCGTGTCGTGGCAGAACCGGCCCCGGTCCGCGGCGAAGACGCTCCAGGGATACAAGAGCTGGTTCTTTAGCGACGACAGGATTCTCTGCCTGGGTTCAGGCATCTCTTGTGACGAGACGGAGTATCCTGTGCAGACAACGCTCTGTCAGAGGCGCTTGTCTGGGAACAGGACTACGGGCTATTCTCCGACCTGTCTGGATGGTGCGGATCTCACAGGTTTCCCGGAAGAGCGAGTGCTGGACGAAGCGATGGCCCACTGGTTCCTCGACGTTCAGCAGACGGGATACTATCTTCCCGCAAGCCAGAAGGTTACGGTGGCGCGCAGGCAGCAGCAGTGCCGGGAGTATCGGGACCAGGGGGATACGGAGGGGGATTTCCTCACGGCGTGGATTGACCACGGCAACGCCCCTGTGGCGGAAAGCTATGAGTACGTGGTGGTGGTACGTGCGACGCCTGAGGTGATGCGGTCTGTGGCTGCAGAGCCGCCTTTCCGGGTTCTGCAACGGGACCAGATTGCCCACGTGGTGTGGGATGTTTCGGGGCGACGATGGGGCTGTGTGTTCTTTGCCCTGGGGGAGGTTGCTCCGCACACGGTTGGTGAGGAGACGCTCCCGGTCAAGGCTGTTGAGCGACCGTGTCTTGTTGTGGCGGAAGTAGGCCGGGAAGGGTTGCTGAACGTGAGCGTGGCTGACCCGGACCTGAACCTGGGAAAGGCAGAGACCCAGTCGGGGGCAGCCGCACTTCCACCCCGATCTCTGCGCGTTACCCTTCGGGGGACCTGGCGTTTGAAAGAAGCCACCGGAACCGTTTGTGCCTGGAGTCTTCCGGCCGGAGACGTACAGGTCTTATCTACGACCTCAAATGAAACTGTTGTTGAGATTCTCTGTCGGCATGGGGCCAGCTATGACATGACGTTTGCCCGGCAGTGACGCTTTATCTGGCAAGTCTTCGGAGGATTACGGATGCACTGTTGTAGACTGGAATGCCTGTACTGCCGATCCTGGTAGTTTCACGGGCGCTACTTTGATCAGAACGCTGTCAATGGAGAGTCGGTTATGCCTCGAGTAATCATTGGAGAATGCAAGCAGGAAGTGTCCACGTTTAATCCCGTACCGAGCCACTACGAAGATTTTCGCGTGGTTCGCGGGCCTGGCGTGTTCGAATTTCATCGGGGCGTTGGTCAGGAGGTGGGTGGGGCTCTGGATGTGTTTGATGGCGATCGATCGATGGAGCTTGTTCCCGCGCTGGGCGCGTGTGCAAATACATCGGGGGGCGTTTTGTCGGCGAAGGGTTTCGACCGCCTCAGCAGGGAATTTCTGGATGCACTGCGCGATGCAGGGACCGTCGATGGAGCCTACTTCGCCTTTCACGGAGCTATGCAGGCCGAAAACGAGAACGACCCCGAGGGGTATTTGCTCCAGGAGGCTCGCCGCATTCTCGGCAACGAGGTCTCTATTGTGATCTCGCTCGATCTCCACGGCATCCTGACGGACCGGATGCTCGAGCATTGCGACGCCGTTGTACCGTACCACACCTATCCGCATGTGGACTTCATAGAGACAGGCAGACGGGCGGCCTCGCTCCTGACCAGGATTTTGAGCGGCGGGGTAAGACCCGTTACTGCGAGGGTGAAGATCCCGGCGCTGGTGCGCGGCGATGAGCTGATCACGGAGACCGGTGCTATTCGCGAGTGCATCCAGTTGGCAAAGCAGATCGAAGCCAGTGATGCGGGTCTCTCGGCGGGTGTGATGTGGGGCAATCCATTCACCGACGTCCCGGAGCTTCGGACCAACAGCATCGTTGTGATGGATGGTGATGAATCTGCTGCTCGCGAGTACGCAATCGAAATGGCGAACCGGTTCTGGAAGCACCATAACAAGATGCAGGTCGCTTTGACTTCCCTCGAGGAAAGCGTGCGGCTCGCTGCTCAGGTTGACTCCGGAACGGTTGTGATGATGGATGCCGCGGATGCGACCAGTTCGGGCGCGTCGGGAGACAGCAATGCGATCCTGTGCGAACTGGTTCGGCAGGGATATCGTGGGCGGGTGTTGGCCCCGGTGGTGGATCCTGAGGCGGTGTGCCGGGCATTCGAGGCGGGTGTGGGTGCCACCATCCGCACGCCTATTGGCGGGGCGCTGGACCGGTCGCGGTACCGGCCTCTGGACCTGGAAGCGCGCGTGTGCCTGCTGTCCGACGGCGGCTTTCGGAGTGAATCGTTCGGCTGGCACTGGAATTCTGGGAATACCGCTGTCTTGCAGTCAGGCACCTATACGCTCGTGGTGGGTACACGGCCGGTCAGTCTGTTCGATCGATCCTGGTTCTACGCCCACGGGCAGGATCCCCGGAAGTTTGATCTGGTTATTGTGAAATCTCCGCACTGCGAACCCCATATGTTCTCCGATTGGTGCGCAAAACTGATTCATGTAGATGCCCCTGGAGCGACGAGCGCAAATCTGCACAGTCTTGGACACACGGCGTGCGCCAGACCCATTTTTCCTCTGGACGACGTGAGTTCGTTTTCGCCGGTGGCGGATGTGTTTCGGCGAAGGTGAGATCGATTTTGAGCCTCTACGGGCGGATCGGTTGAATCCGTAGCGGCGATTTTTCTACCGAAGGATTTCAGGTTCCATACCCGGTATGTTTTCGTCCAGTGGGAAGTAGGGTCGTTTCAGTTTTTGGAAGGAGATATGCCGGACCGTAGGTGGGGTTGGCCCAGGTGTGTTTAAAATGAAGACTTCTTTGGCAATCTCTTCGAAGACCATGCGGTAGTTCATTGGATTTTTGACCACGACAAATTTGGCGGTTGAAGGATCCAGGTTCAGGCTTTGATATTGTTCGTCCAGCCAGTCGTAGGTTGCGTGAGAGGCAATGAGAATTTGGACGTTTCCGACGGTCAGGACCGCAGAAGGACCCATCTGACCCTCCACGCCATCCCAGATCCCACCGGCATATGTAAATTGTCCGTCGCTGAGTCCTGTAACTTTGCCGGTGACGGGGATGGGTTTGCCCCACCTGGGGTCCAGTTTGTGTCCCAGTGGGAAGGTGACTTCGGTTTCGATCCCTGATTGATGGCATAATACGGCCGCTTCTGGGTCTACGACCTGGACGATCCCTGCTGCGTCTGCTTCGAGCAGGGCACGGAGGGTGGCGATGCTGTCTCCAACTGCACCGCCTCCACAGCAATCTGCTGCTTCGACGAGAACAATCGGACCGCCGGGGATCTTCTGCCCTTTTTCGATTGCTTCGGCGGGCGTGAATACTTCGGGTTCGAGGTCGAAGCGGCGTGCCCAGTACATGGTTGCGACTTCCCGGGCCAGGGTTTCTGCCCGATCCAGATCACCGTCTGCGACCACGACGCATCCGCTTCCCATATCTTCCTGATCCAGGTAAGGATGAATCAGGAAGACGCTGGTTGAGAGGATGCCGTTCTGGCCTTCGTGTGATTTGGCATGTCGCATCAGGTCGGCAAAGGGATCGTCTCCTTCGGTGGAACCGCGGATGGCGCTTGTGATGACCGGAACTTTTGCCATGACCATTTGGGGTTGACACCGGCCTTCCAGCGTGTCCATCAGCAATTGGGCGCCGCGCTCGCCTGTGGTGTAGGTGTCGCGGTGGGGATAGGTTTCCCAGGCGACCAGGGCGTTGGCGTGTCGTACCATGGTGGATGTGACGTGGGCGTGCAGGTCCAGGGTGGCAACGATGGGAACACTGGGACCTACGATGTCTCGAACGGATCGGATCAGATCGCCTTCGGGATCGTCTACGTCTTCAACGGTTGCCGCGCCGTGTAGTGGCAGAAGGACGCCGTCTACGGGGAGGGCCTGTTTGAGACGGTCGAGCAATTCTGTTTTCAACTGAGCATAACAATCGGAGGCAATGGGGCCGCCCGGACAGGTGCTGGCAAAGACGAGGGGAACGGGGGTTGCCTGTCGATTTTTTAGAACGTTCAACATGCCGCCTACAACGCCCGAATCGATCTCCAGAATTTCTTCTCCCCGGGCCAGGGTGTAGCGTTCAAACCAGGAGAGGTCGATGACGACGCCCCCGATCTGGTTGCATTCTGTAAGGATCGCTCCGACGGCTACCCGGAAACGGCTCATGGTGTTTTCTCCACATAGGGTAAGGATGGGGGCAGAAAGGCTTTTCCGAAGACCATATCCGAGTAGGATCCGTCGGGGAGGGAGAGAGGATCGTCCATTTTGAGGCGGTTCACGACATCCATGTTTAAATCGATGCCGAGGCCTGGTCGGTCGCTCAGTGTCAGTTCGCCGTCTGTGACGGTGAGGGGTTCGGTGAGAAGGTCTTCTATAAATGGCGTGCCTGTGCGGTCGATTTCGACGGTGATGCCGTTTGGGATGGCTGAGACGACCTGGGCGTTTGCGGTGATGGCTATGGCATCGCTCCAGGTATGCGGGGCCACCCGGAGGCCGTGCTTTTGTGCGAGTTGTGCGACCCTGTGGACGGTTGTAATGCCACCGCCCCGACTGGCGTCCGGCTGAACAATGTCCACGGCTTTCATTCGGACAAGTTCTTTAAAGCCGTGTAACCCGAATTCATTTTCACCGGCTGAAAGTGGCACATTAATGGTGCCTCTCAGTGCGGCGTAGGATTCCAGGTCTTCTGGGGCAAAGGGTTCTTCAAACCAGAAGACACCCTGTTCTGCCAGGAAGTTGCCCATTCGCCGGGCCAGATCGAGGTGGTATCGCATGGATCCATCGGCCATGATGTCGTTGTCCGGCCCGATGGCTTTTCGTACGGCTTTGACCGCTTCTACGTCGTATTCCTCGCTGCGGGCCAGGCGCATTTTTACGCGGCGAAATCCGTGCTCGATGTGCCGGGCCGCTTCTTCTGCGAGGTCGGGAATGTCTTTCCAGAGCAGGCCGCTGGCATAGGCTGGGCAGGTGTTTTTTTGCCCTCCAAGGAGTTCCCGGATCGGTTTTCCTTCGGCCTTTCCTCTCAGGTCCCACAGGGCTGTGTCCACGCCTCCAATGGCCGACATGGAGACCCCCTTTTGACCGTACCAGCGGGTGATGCCGTACATTTTTTCCCACAGCGCTTCTACCTGTGTGGGATCTTCGCCCCGCAGTACAGGGCTGATCTGGTCGCGTATGATCAGATAGACCAGTGCTGGATGGGAATAGACGGATCCTATACCGACTTCGCCCGTGTCGGTATGAACGCGCACCAGGGTGGTGACCCGCGCTGTGCAGGTGCCGCCGGCATATTGAAATCTGTTTGCATCCGGGTATTCATAACGAAGGTTGATGGCTTCGACGTGGTCAATCTTCATTCGGATGGTCCCTTTTTTGTAGCGGTGATCCCGTCTGTAAAAATTGGGGTTTGCTCGAACCAGGTGCCCAATTTCAGAATCTATAAACAAGGGGTCGCGAGAATTGTCTCGTAACCCCTTGTTTGTTCCTGTCTACACGGAATGAACGCTCAGGCGTAGACTGCCTGAATCATGGCGTTGATGTAGCCGAAGCAGTAGGCGTAGGACTGATAGTAGTTCTTTGGATCGTCGTCGGTGCGAGGAACGTGGTCGGGATCGATGCCGTAGGAGTAGCCTGTGTCTTTGAGGGCTTTCAGGACTTTGTAGAAGTCCATATCGCCTTCGTCTGGCAGGGCTTCGCGGAAGCTGTAGCGTTTACCCATGAGGTTGCGGTAGTGAACCAGGAAGATTGTATTGCGGCTGCCAAAATATTCGATGAACGGGTAGATTTCCGTGGCCGAATCTTCGAGCATTTCGGCGACGGAGCCTACGCAGAAATTCCAGCCGTGATAAGGACTGCGTTGAATTTCGATGAAGCGCTTCATGCCTTCAAAGTCGTTGAGGACTTTGTCAACGCCCTTATATCCGGGAGGCGTGGGCGGATCTTCCTGGGAGTTGCCCATTCGCACTTTGAACTCTTCGGCTACTGGGATCATGCGTTCGAGGAGATATTCAATGCGTTCCCAGTGCATTTCGGCGGTGACGCGCCCGGCCTTGGTCAGCTTGGCCTGTTCTTCTTTTGGGATCTTGTCCAGGCGGAAGGCGGTGTGGCGGTAGCCGCCGCGACCCTCTTCTGGTTCGGTGCGGTCGATGGGCAGGATGCATGTGTTGTAGCGTAGGGAATTAATGCCAGCACGCGAGGCGGTTCGGATCATTTCGCATACGAGGTCAATATCTCGGTCGCGATCCGGGCTTTTGCCGTAATAGATGATGCTGGGGAATTTCTCGTAGATGGGCAGTGCGCTCATGTCCAGTGTGAGGCCGAAGGATTCGTGATGCTCTCTTTCCCGGACTAGATCGTCGAGGTTCCAACCGCGGTCGGGGTGGAAGGGGAATTGGGCGGCTTTGTGGCGTACGCCGCAGCGTTGCAGGAAGCGCAATTCGGCATCGGTGGATCCAAAGCCCTGGGTGCGCACATACATGCGTCCGTTGGTTGCCGGGGTTTTGGACCCTCCTCCGGCGGCGGACGCTGCTGCTTCGCCGTCTGCAAGACCTGCCTCAAATCGCTGTAGTTCCTTCATGGGTTTCCTTTCGCTGGTATTGCGGTTGTGTGGTGCGCCAGTGGTATTGGCCCAAATGAGCGTGAGATCGTGTCAAGAACGCCTTTGGAAACGGACGCACGGGTCAGGCTACAATATGCCAGACACAACTTGCGCAATTCCATGTAGAGCGTCAAGGGTAAAAGAATGAACCTCACGACGAGGGGTCGTTCAGGGGAAGAAGCGGAAGAACCTGTTAAGTGAAGATCAAAATATTCTTTGTTTTTATATTTTTATGTATTATGATCGACATGCAGAACCTGCAAAAGCAAAGCCATCCAGTTACCCTATAAATGGAGAACAGGACATGAACAACGATCAATCATCGTCGGTGAAAGAGCCAGAGTCGATTTCCGAACCTTATCGTGCTCCAGCTTTTGCAGATGCCAAACCCGAGCTTTCGGCTCCCGGGGCAACGCCAGAGCGGTTGGCCTATCTGGAGGAGCATGGGTATGTGATTATTACTGATTTTGTGGACAATCCCTGGATCCCAGTTCTCCGGGAAGCGGGCCGACGTGTAACCGAGGCGTGTGCACCCGAGCATGAGTACAGTAAAATTGATTGTTCAAAGGGATATGTACACCGTGCGAAAGCCGATGAGCCCTGGGCGATTCGAGGTTTGATTCATCCGGCATTTAATGAACCCAGTTTTGCAGAGTTCCACGGTTCTTCAGATCTTCTGGATTTTGTTCAGTCCTGGTGTGGCGAGGTTCAGCCTGAGGAATTGGTGATGGGTGGAATGCTTTTGTGGTGCAATCCTCGGAAGAGCGAGCATAAGCTCAGCTGGCACCGGGACGTAACCTGGTGGGGTACTGGCAAAGAATATTTTGCACAGCAGGAAGTCCGGGGAGAAGGTCCCGAGGCGTATACGGAAGAGGTTGAGAGGATTCGCTGGAAAGAAATTCAGGAGAAAAACGCGAAGACGATTCGGGAGCGGAACGGGGTGAGTATGTTCCTGGCGCTGGTTGATGAGGAGTGCCATGAACTTGTGCCCGGTAGCCACAATCGATGGCGAACGCCTTATGAGCATGATGTGCTTCTCCCGAAAGCGATGAAGGAAAAAGGGGTGCCGCATACGCCCAGTTGGAATGGTGAAGATCCACTGCCGGGCCAGCTTGCAATTCGACTCAAGGCTGGGGAAGCGCTCATTCGTATTGGGTCCAATGTCCATACAGGGCACACGGTTCCAGGTCGAGAGCGCAATACGTTGTCGGTTGGGTGGTCGAAGTGGTCGGGACCGTTTACTGGGGAACCGGCAGTGGTGGACGTGCGAAGCGCCTGGCAGCTCGATCCTGCGGTGCGAGAAGCGTTGCCGCACGAGTGGATGAAGACCGCGTGGGATCGTTGGGCGGAAACACAGAAGCTGGGGGATTCGCTCGAAGACCGGTACACGCCGTTTGATATTGCCCGTATCAAGGCGGGAGAGGTTTTGGGTTGGCGCGGAGAACTGGAGCGCAAGGCTGCGGCTGCGGGTGAGGCGTGGAAGCCTTTCCAGACGCTGGAAAAATAGACAGGTGGGAGGTTGCGCCTACGGAGGTATTGTATGGCATTATATGATCTGATCGCGATTACAGGGGTTACACGTGGGCTGGGTTCTGTTCTGACGGAATGGCTCATCGGGCAGGGGAAGACGATTGTGGGTTGTGCCCGGTCAAAAGAAGGGATCGATGTGCTCGGGCGTCGTTTTGGAAGCCCGCACAATTTTCAGGCTGTGGATGTCACATCAACAGAAGATATTAAGCAGTGGGCCGGGTCTGTGATTCAGTCGAATGGGATCCCAGACCTGGTGATCTGTAATGCGTCTATCTGTAATGACGCTTCCAAATCCAGTTGGGAACTCAGCGATGAAGAGTTCAATCGCGTGATTGCGGTGAATATTAACGGTACCGCGAATGTCTGCAGGGCTTTTTTGCCTTCGATGGTGGAGCGAGGTTCGGGCACGCTTATTGGGCTGAGTTCTCGGGCGGGCCGCAAAGGATTGCGGAATCTGGCACCTTATTGTGCTGGAAAGTGGGCGATTGAGGGATTTATGAAGTCGGTGGCGCGGGATCTGCCGGAGGGGATGGCGTCTATTCCGATGAATCCATGCGACATCAACACAGATATGTACCGCTCGAATTGGCCGGACAATGCGCCTAACAAACCTTCTCCGGAAGAGTGGGTTGAGATTGCGGGTCCGTTTATTCTGGGTCTGGGAAGCAAGGAAAATGGTGAATCGGTGACTGTTCCTTTGCCGGGATATGTGTTGTGACCTGAATCGGAATGAATCCAGTATGGATGACAAAAAAGAGGTTGCGACGATGGGGTCGTGGCCTCTTTTTTAAGTACTCACAGGTTGCGATTGTCCGATGGAACATGGAGACACACGTTCTCCATGTTCCAGAAGACTAAATTTCTAAAACATAATATTTTATGCTTTGTTGAGGAGTTGATTTTTCGCCCAGCATCTTTTATGTTTTCTTTGGTTGGCATTTTTGAGGTTTACTGGAGGATCATTCTATGAAGTGGCAGGATCGTATTGTAATTGACCCGAAGGTGCTGTCCGGAAAACCGGTGATCAAGAACACCCGGATCGCAGTGGAGTTTGTCGTTGATTTGCTGGGTCGCGGTTGGACGATCGATCAGGTTCTCAAAGAGTATGACCATCTCGTAGCCGAAGATGTCCAGGCTTGTCTAGCGTACGCCAGTGAGGTACTGAAATCCGAACGGGTATATCTTGTACCAGGCTAACAGGGATTATGTATGCGCATTGCGGCGGATGAAAATATATCCGGCACGGTGATTCAGGAAACTCCGCCAACGGGGACATGATGTCCTTTCTATCAAAGAAGCCATGCGTTCTGCGTCGGACGCGGATATACTGGAACGGGCACAGCAGGAGAAGCGGCTGGTTCTTACATATGATAAAGACTTCGGTGAACTCGCATTTCGATTTGGTTTGCCCTCTGATAGCGGCGTGATTTTGCTGCGACTTTCCGGTAATGATGCCGAACAGGATAACCGGCGTGCGATTGAGGTGTTTGAAGCCCGAATGGATTGGGTGGGCAATTTCTCTGTGGTGACGGGTGACCGGGTACGAATGCGTTCGCTTTCCGGGGCTGGAAGGCGTTCTTGAAGGTTCTCAATATTGAGCACTAAAAAAGAGGTTCCGGCGATTGGGTCGTGGCCTCTTTTTTGGTGTACATTTTACGCCGAACATCGAGCGTGTTGTAGGTTCACCTGTACTTTTTTAGCGTGTTCTTATGAGAAGTCCAGGATCTCGGTTTTTTCTTTGTCTTTCACCTGGGGCGCTGATGCGAAGGGAAAAAGAAACTCATGGCTTATTCTAGAATAAACGACACTTTTCACTTGAGATTGCGTAGAAGGGATAGTTTGTAGAAGCCAAAGCGTTGTCAGGACTGAA